>NZ_JBFUIQ010000119.1:0-11831 GCF_056401795.1 Peribacillus sp. P4_D6 | reverse complement strand
TCCTTTAATAAGGCATCAAGGTTATCTGTAATTAAATTATTGATTTTAACGGCCCCAAGGCTTCCGCCCATAACGAGTAACACCGGTTTGTTTTTCGTGAATCCACAAAATGCTTTACCAGTAGAAGCGTTTCCCGTAAAAATGCCATCGCGTAATACAGCGCCAAGATACATGGCCTTCTCTTTTGGAAGTTCTTTTTCCGTTTCTTGGAAGGTAGTGAAAATTTTCGATGCAAGTGGCATCGCGATCTTATTAGCCAGACCAGGCGTATAATCCGATTCATGTATGGCAATCGGAATCCTAAGCATCCTGCCTGCCAAAACGACTGGAACCGAAACGAAACCACCTTTAGAAAAAATGAAATCAGGCTTGGTCTTTTTTAATATTTTTCGTGCATCAAAAATCCCTTTTATGACCCGGAAAGGATCTTTCATATTTTCAACAGATAGGTAACGCCGGAATTTCCCAACGGAAATCGTTTCATAACGGACCTCTGGAAATTCCGTTTCGATGATATTTTTTTCAATGCCTTTTTTTGAACCAATATAAGTAACATCCCAATCATGCTTTAAAAATTCCGGGATGATTGCTGCATTAACAGATACATGACCGGCAGAACCGCCTCCGGTAAATACTATTTTCTTAGTCAATATTTCCACCTTCCAAACTTAAAAAATCACTTTGCATCCATATTACCATATATCCTTGCCATTAATAACTTGAAAAAGTATTCAGTGAACCGAAATCCCCCATGATGTATGTAATCATCGATTATTTTTCCTTTTTCAGCATGAATATATTATAATCTTAGTATTCTACAATACTACAAGATACAATGGAGGAGTAATACATTGCAAGAAGTTTCTGAATCACTCAATCAATTTGATGAAATCGAAGCCTGGACCAAATTAGGAATTTCCATAGGCATTTTCCTAATCTTCCTTTTGCTTCGGAAAGTATTTACTACATATATATTCAAGTTCTTTCTACGGATTGCAGAAAAACGTAAAGTTGAATTTGCCGCCAACTTAATGCTCGCAATAGAACAGCCAGTAAGATGGCTTATCGTTTTGATTGGGGTTATCATTTCACTGCACTACTTTCCGATCGACTCACCTTCGATTGAACTCAGATCGAAAATATACAGGTCGTTTTTTGTCTTCTTATTCTTTTGGACGATTTTCAACATCAGTTCGATCTTAACCATTTTATTTCCGAAATTAGTAAGTAAATTCGGACTTGAAGTCGATCAAATCGTCATGCCGTTCTTTACAAAAATCACAAACATAATCATCATTGCTTTTGGTGCCTCCATCATCGCGGAAGAATGGGGATTCAATGTCGATGGATTTGTTGCTGGGCTTGGTTTGGGTGGATTGGCTTTCGCACTTGCCGCTAAAGATACCGTCAGCAATTTCTTCGGGGGTATCGTCATCGTTACCGAAAAACCTTTTACCATAGGAGATTGGGTCAAAACTCCAAGCGTGGAGGGAACCATTGAAGACATCACATTCCGAAGCACTAAAGTTCGGACTTTTGCCCAAGCTTTAGTTACAGTCCCAAATGCGACCCTTTCGAATGAACCGATCATCAACTGGTCCAAGATGGGAAAAAGACAGATCGCCTTCCATTTGGGTGTTAATGTCACAACACCAAAAGAAAAATTGGAAAATGTCATTAAAGACATTGAAAGAATGCTTATTGATCATCCTGAAGTACATCCAGAAACAATTTTGGTTAAATTTGATGAGTTCAGTCATTCCGGTTTCAACCTTTACCTATATTTCTTCACGAAAGCCACGGACTTTGGAGGATATTTATCAATCAAAGAAGATGTGAACTTTAAAATAATGGAGATATTGGAACAGGAAGGAGTACAAATTGCCATTCCTTCACAGGCATTCATTCTTCAAAAAGACTCAGATACGGAAGCCATGAATGATTTTGAATCCATGCGTGACTGACAAAAGGGGTTCCATCTGAATTTTTAAACAAAGTTGATTGGAGCGGGTGTTCGAGACTCCTGCGGGAACGCCTGCGGAAAGCGAGYGCCTGTAGTGGAAATCAACGTTCATATTTTACACTGCCTAAAAAAATGTAGGCAATCTTAATTAAATATCGGATTTATCTACAAACTGAGACTTGCCCTAAACGGCAAGTCTTTTTTGCATCAAATAAAAATTCTTAAAATATCACATGCTTATGTGATATAATTCTTTCATTGTGTTGAAAATTCCAAATATTGATATTGAGGTACTTTGATGAATCAGACTTATACTAAATCACAAAAGATCCGCCTGTTATTTTATATATTGATACCTATCCTGATCACCCAAATCAGCATGTATGCCATGACTTTTTTTGATGTGATGATGTCGGGGCAATACAGCACTCAGGACGTTGCTGGCGTCTCCATCGGCAGTTCGCTATGGACACCCGTGTACACGGGGCTGAGCGGGATATTGATTGCCTTAACACCGGTGGTTTCACAGCTGGTGGGTTCCAGGCAGTCCAAATCCGTTTCCTATTCCGTGATGCAGGCCATTTATTTAGCTGTGGCTTTAGCCTTGATCATTTTAATCATTGGAGCATTTTCTTTGAACCCCGTATTGAATGCCATGGACCTTGAAGATAGTGTCCACATGGTGGCTCATGATTATTTGATCGCCCTTTCACTCGGTATCATTCCTTTATTCATTTATAATGCGTTGAGGGCTTTCATCGATGCTCTGGGGCAAACCAGGATTTCCATGATCATTACCTTATGTGCACTCCCGGTAAACGTCCTTTTTAATTACTTGTTAATATACGGGAAGTTTGGATTCCCTGAACTTGGCGGTGTCGGTTCCGGGTACGCCACTGCCATTACCTATTGGTTAATTGCCCTGGTGGCCATACTGGTCGTGATAAAAATAAACCCATTTTCGACATATCAGGTTTTCACTGAATTTTTCCGGGTTTCATGGAAAGAATGGAAGGCCTTATTATTGATTGGGGTACCCATCGGGCTCGCTATTTTCTTTGAAACAAGCATTTTTTCGGCTGTCACCCTTTTGATGAGTAAGTATGATACCGTTACGATTGCGTCACACCAGATTGCCATGAATTTTGCGTCACTGCTTTATATGATACCGCTAAGTATATCCATGGCATTGACGATCGTCATTGGATTTGAAATCGGGGCAGCCCGTTATAAAGATGCCAAAGAGTATAGCTGGATTGGCATTTCGCTGGCCTTGACGATGTCACTCGTTTTGTCGACCATCCTCTTCCTCTTCCGTGAACCTGTGGCCTTTTTATACACTAAAGATCACGAAGTAATGATGCTGACATCACATTTTTTAATATATGCCATCTTCTTTCAGATATCGGACGCCCTGCAGGCACCTATTCAGGGCATTTTGCGTGGATATAAAGATGTAAATGTTACATTTGCCATGTCACTGGTCTCCTACTGGATTCTCGGGCTTCCAATTGGCTATTTCTTTGCAAAGTTTACGGATATGGGAGCCTTTGGGTATTGGATCGGCTTAATTTCCGGCTTGGCTCTTGGGGCAATAGGCTTGGCTGCTCGCTTACGGTTCATTCAGCGAGTAAAATATAAAAAAATGGCATAAAAAAAGTGGGGCTGGATTACACCAACCTCACTTTTATTCATTCTGAATTCAAATTCTAAATCACTAGGCTTTATATATTTTCCCAAGAACATCCTTACCGCCTGTTACCGGTATGATGCTCCCGGTAATGAAATCCGATTTTTCATCACAAAGGAACGTGATGACCCTCGCTATATCTTCCCCCGTCCCCGGTCTGCCGACTGGAACCGTATCATCCTTTTCTGCTCTCGCGATCCTTATTTCCTTCTCTTTCCAATCCCCTATGATATCACCAGGACAAACCATATTCACGGTGATTCCATGAGTAGCTTCTTCCGCAGCCAATGTTCTTGTCAAGGAGGTCAAGCCGCTCTTTGCAGCGGCAAAAGCAGAACGATAAATCCAACCTGGTGCAGTTTCACACCGTTCAAACCCTAAGGTAATGACTCTGCCCCAGTTTCTGCTGCGCATTTGTGGAATAAGTTCCTTTGCAAAATAGAAAAAACCATTTAAATTCCCGTCCATGATGTACTTCCATTCATCGCCGCCATATTCAGTCATCGGTTTACGATCATGCATATATGGCCCCGCGTTATGAATGAAGATATCAACATGGCCAAATGTCTCCGAAATCTTTTGCAATATATTCCGGCAATCTTCCTCACTTGACGAGTCACCTTGAATCGCAATTGCCTTAACATGGTACATTTCCTGTAATTCATCCACTAATGCTAAAGCTGCCTTTTTACTTTTTCGATAAGTAATGATAATGGACATTCCATTATCCGCGAGTGAAAATGCCATCCTTTTGCCGATACCCGTTGCTCCACCAGTA
Organism: Peribacillus sp. P4_D6; assembly: GCF_056401795.1. Taxonomy (NCBI): domain Bacteria; kingdom Bacillati; phylum Bacillota; class Bacilli; order Caryophanales; family Bacillaceae; genus Peribacillus; species Peribacillus sp. P4_D6. The sequence continues at coordinate 7,400 of NZ_JBFUIQ010000119.1, read as the reverse complement.
ATAAAAGCTACTTTTTCATCCACAGGCTTACCCTCTTTATCTAATGGATTTTACTTAATTATACATAAGTTTATTCCATTTTCTATAATTTAGTAATTATAAAAAAGAACCTCTGGGCTTTAGCTGCATAAAATATAACAAATAAACCTGTCAGACCATAAACAGGAGAGAGGAATTCAATATGTTTCCCTGGAATTCACTTTTTTCTTTTAAGAATAACCCTAACCAAAAGGAATTCATGAAAAATATGCAGCAAAGTGATGTTCAATCGTTCATTGAAAAGGTATTTTCACAAGTGATCCCTGACAATATGCAAGGTATGATGAACCAAAAAGATGGCGGCTCACAAAAAGTAAATGCCAGATCTGAACATCCTTTACATGCCGAAGTATTTGAAACCCACTTATATGTCTTCGTAAGAATTCCAATACAAGATGAATCTTGGCTAAAGAAAATGAAACTTTACCATACATCTAACCAATCCATCATCGAGGGGATTCCCGAAGAGTCAGATCGTCATGTCATAACACTCCCCGCACCTGTAAAGAAAAAAGGAGCATCAGCCCAATATAAAGAATCAACATTGGAAATACGGCTTCAAAAAAGTTTCAATACACAGTATTCAGAAATCGATGTATCGGAAATTTAAGTGGCTTCAACGGGACCTCACTGATGTTAAGGTGCGGTTCCAGTTATTTCTTGGTTCAATTTTTTTAGATTTGGGTACATTATAGAGAGCTAATAAATGGTACAATTAATTTTTTCCCATGGAATGGAACCATTCTCGCAAAAAAAAAAGCGCACCCCATGTTAATGGGATGCACTTTTCTATTAATCTATTATTTTCCGATGAATTGTTGAGTCCAGTAGTTACCAGATTCTACGTAACCTACTCCAATATGAGTAAAGCTAGGGTTCATGATGTTTTCACGGTGTCCTTGGCTATTCATCCAAGCTTGTACCACTTCTTCTGGTGTTTGTTGACCTTGTGCGATGTTTTCGCCAGCTGTTTTATAGCTGATTCCGAATTGTTTCATCATATCGAAAGGTGAGCCGTAAGTCGGGCTATTGTGGTCAAAATAGTTTTTATCCTTCATGTCTTGAGACTTGATACGTGCAACTTTGCTCAACTCAGTGTCGATTTTAAGAGCTGCCAAACCTTGTTTTTCACGTTCTGCATTCGTTAATTTAACAACTTCTTGTTCAAATGCACTTAATTCAGAGCTTGTCTCTGGTTTTTTATCAGTTGATTTATCAGGTGTTACTTCTGGTGCTGCAGGTTTTGCTGCTGGTTTTGATTGGTTCGTTGTTCCAACTTCTTGTTGAGCTGGTTGTTGAACTGGTTTTTGAACTGGTTTTTGAACTGGTTTTTGTTGTGCCTGCGCTGCAGGAATAGTGATATTGTATTTAGCAAGGTATTGGTTAAGGACTTTTTGCATATCCTCTTTATTCGTAGTTTTATAAGTTACTTGTTTCACTGTATCACAGTTGGCTGCTTCAGCTTGGTTAGCTCCTACTCCTGTGAATATAATAGCTGCAGCCGCTGCTGCTGACATAATCATTTTCTTTTTCATTCGTATTTCCTCCTGTGATGTTCATTTTTTGTTGTGCTTTGCTTCTGGAATTATCATAACATGCACTTTTTGTAATAAAGGCACCATCAATTTCCATCAAATTCACAGGATGCGAATGAAAATATATTTATAATCCAAGTTTCCGAGAAAACAAGCAGAAATGCTTTAACTATCTATGTTTCTGCCAATAGTATTAATACTCATATTTTTCCAGTAATTATTTGTCAATGGTAGTTACATAGAACCATTTCCATGGAATACTAATAACTTTTAGTTGACATATCGTTACTAACCGAATTATTATGACTTTCTTTACTTTTATGTTACAAATTTTTCGGTTTCACTTCGACATTTCCTCATTTTCCCCCTATCGTCTTGAACATTTTTCCAAAGAAAAAAACAATCCGGATTTAAGCCCGAATTGTTTTGATTTTGATGGTACATTCATCATTTCAGTTCTTCATCATTCATCTCGTCCATTTCTTTTTTTCCGCCATTTTGTTCGGGAGTGCTTGGTTTGCCTATGACGAATTCTTTCTTTGGCATGTTGTGCATGTCCCTTGCCGTTACGTGGGCATATACATAATAGGTACCTTCTTCATCAAAAGCCTTTTCCAGTTCATATATACCGTTCCCTTTATGTTTTACTGCTATCTTGTCATGGTCATCGCTATTCGCAAGCCAAATTTCAAAACTGACATCATCCGCATCTGTCACGACTTCGTCCCCATATGTTACTTTTGCCTGAAATTTCACAGGCTCATTCACTTTACCCTGAGTTGGATCGACAGCTAAATCGACATTTAACATTTTTGGAATCTCCTCTTTCTTGCCGCATCCAGCCAAAAAAATTAACGCCATGCAAAATAACATGATTTTTTTCATTTTTGAACGTATCCCCTTTTTATGAATTCCATTCTTCTTTTATATTCGGCAGGATGACCCTGACTGTTGTTCCCCTTTTTTCCTTGCTTTCTATTTCAATTTTACCATTTTGTAATTCCACCAATTTTTTGACAATGGACAGTCCAAGCCCTGAACCGCCATCAAATCGGCTGCGTGCTTTGTTCACACGGTAAAAACGATTCATGATATACGGCAGATCCGCTTCCGGAATCCCGTTGCCCGTGTCAGTTACCAGCAGTTCGCAATCATCCTTACGCTGAATTAGGGTAATATGAATCGCCCCTCCGGAATCCGTATACTGAATGGCATTATCAAAAATGTTATGTAGAATCTGTTCCATCCTTCCTTCATCCCCAAAAATAATCGGGTCTGGATCCAGGTCTAGCTTCAGGTCCAATTGTTTTTCCTTTATTATCGGTTCATATTTCACAAGTACGTCTTCAATGAATTGCGCATAGGCAATCGGGGTTTTATTTAACAAGAATGGAGCACTTTCCATTTTTGATAAGTCCATAAGATCTCCCACAAGCCGCTGCAGCCTAAGAGCCTCCCTTGAAATGAGGTGAAGGTATTTCCGTTGCTCTTCATCATTTTTCACGACACCATCCAATATGGCCTGCGTATATCCCTTTACGTAACTAAGCGGGGTTCTGAGCTCATGTGCAACATTTTCTAGAAATTCTTTTTTTCTTTCTTCTTCCAAATGGATGGAATTGGCCATATCATTAAAGGCTATTGCCAGTTTACCTATCTCATCATGACTCCTTACCTCGACCTGTATGTCATAATCCCCCTCTGAGACACGATGGGCAGCAGTCTCGATTTCCTTAATCGGACTGACTAGCTTTTTCAACCATTTAGTAGTAAACAAAATCGCGACAATCAAAAATAATAGAACCGCCGCCAACCATTTTGCAGCAAATTCCTTAAATAAGACCGTAATGGAATCTACAGGAATATATGTATAGATGATACCTTCGAGGCGATTTTCGTCAATCAAAGGTATGATGGCCGCTACGATGTTCTTTTCAAACCTTTTCTCATATCCTTCTTTTTCAACAGCTTTCCCATCTAAAAGCATTTGCCGTTCTTCTTCAGAAATAAGGGTATCGTAATTGATTTCAAAAGGCAGACAAGCACTCAATTCCCTGGGATTATTGACGACAAAGACTTCGCTGTCGTTCTTACTGTTAAACCATTCAACTTTTTGCTTAAAGTCCTCGCTGATTTCACCGCCGGAATAATCCGCCCCTAGCAATGATGCTTCATTGACTAAATCCGTTTTAAGCTTCTCCACATATAGATTTTTATAATAATATTGAGAAAGGGAGTAAGCGAACAGCACGGATAGGATGATGGCGGAGATAATGGTGAGCCATAATTTAAAAGAAAGGGTTCGCCATTCATAGATCATTTCTTTTCCTCTATCTTATAACCGATTCCCCAGACGGTTTGAATGTAATCGGCCGCTCTTAATTTCATTCGTAACGTTTTAATATGGGTATCCACAGTACGCAAAGATCCTCCATACTCACCGCTCCATACATTTTCAAGCAGTTGCTCACGGCTGAGTGCCTGGCTTTTATGACGCATGAGGAATAACAGCAATTCGAATTCTTTCAAGGTTAAATTGATTGGCTTCCCTTCCACTAAAACCGTTCTGGATTGTAAGTTCAAGCTAATTTTACCGAATCGGACATGGTTTTGATTCTCTTCAGTCAATGATAATTTCCCTGTCCTTCGCAATACCGCTTCGACCCTTGCGACCAATTCTCCTGGATTGAAAGGTTTGACGATATAATCGTCGCCGCCAAGCTTCAGCCCTTTCACCTTATCCCATTCTTCACCTTTCGCACTGACAAATATCACAGGGATCTCCCCAATTTCACGAATTTCTTCACAAACGGAGAAACCGTCCATACCTGGCATCATGATATCCAATAGGATTAAATCCACTTCCTCTGTTTCAACCATACTTATAGCTTCTTTTCCATTCGCAGCTTGAAGGCATCGATAACCTGAGTTCAGCAAATACATTTCAACTAGATTACGCATATCTTCTTCATCATCCACGACTAAAATGGTGTAAACATGCATGTCATCTACTCCTCAACATCAATTGGAATGGACCTTCGCCGACTTTGATTATTTTTTTAACATCGACTGTTTCAGCATCCATTACATACACTTCATCACTATCATATCCCGCCACGACCACATCTTCATTAAAGTTCGCCATTTCAAAGGGGTTGACGCCGACCACTTTGCTTTTGACTTCCTCATATTGATCATTCAATTTATATAAGGAGCTAGTCCCATGACTAAGGACAAATATCCCTTCCTCATTTTCCAGGAACTTTATCGGCATGGTTGGGGCCTTAAGCTTTTTCTTCAACTCTCCCGTTTTTGCCGAATAAATATAAAGATCTTCTTCCACTTGATCCCCATCACCGTGTCCTCCAATCMATATTTCATCCTTTTCTTCCCTTAATAATGTGCCTGTGCTGGAACTATGTACGGGAAATTCGAAATCGACCTTTTTCGTTTCAARGTTTATCACTGAACATTTGGTATCACCAAAATTAATAACATACAATCGATTCGCTTGCTCTCCTTGAAGAACGGTCAAGGGGCTTTTACCAACCTTGACAATATCCTGTTCCTCCCCATCAGCATTTAAAAAATAAATGGAGTGATTCGATTGATTGACCGCCACGATGCTTTTTCCATCACGTAACAACTGCATATTGACGATACCTTTTCCAATTTCCCAATTGTTTATCAGTTTTCCTGCAGATAAAGAGTACACTTGGACTTTCTCCATCTCTTTTCCATAAAGCAGGATAGTATCTTTGTCTGCCAGGAGCAGGGCTCCGGTAAATGGTTCTGAAATATCCCATTTTGCAAAAGCATGATAGTTTTCGTCTATGAAAGTCAGTGAGGTATCCTTGATATTGACAGTTGCCAGGAAAGATTGACTTTTATTGATTTTAGTAAATGCATTACCGCTATTACACCCCGTAAGCAGTACGATGGCAAGAAAAAGCCCGCCCCACTTCATAATTTTAAGCTCCTTATTCATTAAATATCTATTTTTTAAAAATTTTAACAATGATTTGTGAAAAAAGTATGAAGCATAAAAGAATATTTGCTAACAAGCATCCGTACACACTCAAAAAATCATAATCTTTCCAATTCAGTGATATAGGCCATTACAATCGCATTTTTCATTTCTTCCGAAAGCGATGATTCCATCACGCGTTTAATAGAAAGGTAAAATTTCTCCAATACTGGTTTTCGGGCGCGTGGATGCGCATTTTCATCCAAAATCTCTCGTCTGATGAGCTCCGGCAACACTTCCCTTCCCCCTCCATCGTTCACCTTACGATTGTTCCATATGCTTAAATAAGCCAGCAGTAATTCTTCTTGCCTGACATTTTCTTTCATAGTATCCCTTCCATCCATTACTAATTTTTACATATTAATGTTCAAGTTTGTAAAGACTATCTTAATAATAAGATATCATGCTTTTTAAAATCCAAAAAAGGAGTGAGTACAATGTCTCAAGTATACCGCTGTCCGAATTGCCGGACAAATAAATCTCGCTTCAATCTCATTCAGCAAGTAGCAACACCCATTAAAAAGGATCCCCAATCCGGTGAGATTGTTGAACAATATTCGAACGACTCCCTTCTGCCATTCCATCTAGCATATAATGGTCCTGAAGTTCGTGTTCAGTGCGCTGCCTGCGGATTGATAGAAGACGAAAAGACATTTGCCGCCTTTGGAATGCAACAATAAAAATGGTCAGACCCCTATGTGGGTCTGACCATTTTCTTAATCATTTCCTACTGTCATCTTAGCCCGGTCTATGGCAATTGGAATGGCTTTTCCATCCTCATATCCTTCATCCAATAAAGCATTCGCGATTTCTATAGYCTTTTCCCTGACATCTTTATCTAGATTCTTCATCGAGTTTGGGTAATCGTTCTTATTCCATGGCACTGATACCGCCTCCTTAATAAGAAAGTCTTCTTTTCATGTTTCCCTTCTTTAATGGGCGGTAAACGTTTATCGGGCCGCTTTCGCTTCCAAAGCTTTCAACTGACCGATCAACATTTCCTTATCCAACTTTTCCCCGATCATGACGATATTCAATGGCATTTTCATCATTTCATTCATATACATCGGCATTCCGTAGGAGTATTGGAATAAATGCGGGTATTGTGAATGTGTAAAGGAAATATATCCTTTCATTCGATAGACCGTTTCCGGCAGTGCTCTAAGCCACTCTTCAAAATCGGTTTGTGCCACAGCACCTTCAAATGTATGAACGATTGCAGTTAAGTGCAAATGGTCATGTACATCAAGCTTTTGATGTCCATTATGCCTTTTTCTTTGCATTTGCTGCAATGATGCCAATGAAACGGCTGCATACTCCGTCAATAAACATACAGCATCCGTATTCAGCGCCTGTATCGTATATATTAGCTGTGCGGCCTCCATCTCACTTACCATATCCGCTTTATTCAATAAAATGAAATCGGCATGATGGATTTGCTCTGCAAGCAACTGTCGAAGCTGCGGAGACAGTTCCTCCCGATCGCGCCACCTTAATAAATCGACGACCGTGATGATCCCTTTATACTCCAGCTTTTTGGCGAAAATCGGCGACATGATGCCATCCAATACTTCAACTGGATGAGCTGCACCCGTCGTTTCAATATAAACCGCATCCAGTTCATTTTCGGTTAGTAACTCATGAAGCTGAACCTCCAGTTTATCTTGAATTGTGCAGCAAATGCACCCGTCAAACAATTCCTTCAGAGGCACTCCATCACCAATGAGTCCGCTGTCAACCGATACACTGCCGAGCTCATTTAAAAGCACTGCCACTTTTCTGCCCGCTTCACTTTCCTG
>NZ_JBFUIQ010000118.1:0-11944 GCF_056401795.1 Peribacillus sp. P4_D6 | reverse complement strand
TTTTCAACTACAACAACGGGACTGTTGGCTTTAAGTGATTGGCTMGCTACCCTTCAGGTATCCGATGTTGTGATGGAAAGTACCGGAGTCTACTGGAAACCAATATGGAATATACTCGAAGGATCTTTTCACCTTGTTCTTGCCAATGCCAGGCATGTCAAAAATGTTCCAGGGCGTAAAACTGATGTGAAAGATGCCGAATGGCTTGCCAAGCTTCTAAGATGCGGACTTATTGAAAGCAATTTTGTCCCACCAGAGGATATTCGTGATTTACGAGATCTTACTCGTTATCGAAAAAAATTGATTCATCATCGCACATCAGAGCAGAATCGCATTCACAAAATTCTTCAAGATGCTAATATCAAGCTAACATCCGTTCTATCAGACATTTTTGGTGTATCGGGACGCCGTATCCTTGAAGCGATTCTAAATGGTGAAAAAATAGAGACCGATGGTCTTCGAAAAATGGTGGATTGGCGAACAAAAGCAAGTATTACTGACATTGCCAATGCAATTAATGGTCGTATTCGCCGTCATCATCGTGATATGTTGCGTTACCATTGGGAGCATATGGGTTATTTAGAAGAAACCATAGAAGAATTAGAAAAACAAATYGATCAACTCCTGTCCCCTTATCGTAAGGAAGTAGAATTATTGGATGGTATACCTGGTGTGAACAAAGCTGCGGCAGCTACTTTTATTGCGGAGATGGGTGTTGATATGTCCGTATTTAAGTCAGCTAAACATCTTGCCTCTTGGGCTGGTGTGAGTCCTGGAAATTACGAAAGTGCTGGTAAAAAAAAACGAGTAAAACCACACAAGGAAATAAAGCTTTAAAAACGATGGCCGTAGAATGTGTATTAGCGACATCAAGGCAAAATAATCGAATTGCTTCACATCGAAAAAGGATTACCAAACGGCAAGGAAAAATGAAGGGACGAATCGCTTCTGCCCATTTACTATTAACGATTACTTACAACATCTTAAAAACAGGAGAACCTTATCAAGAACTAGGCTCAAATTACCTTGAAGAAAAACAAAATAACAAAGAATTAAAAATGATCGAATACCTAAAAAAGAAAGGCTATACAATCGCTCCATCTGAACAACAAACTGCATAACCAGTTAAATAACGACATAGTACATTTACCCCCATCAAAAAAAAATGAGAATATGGAGGGTTTATTTTAGCATGGCTTTTTTACTATTGTGTTTTCATACAAAAAAGAGCTGCATAACAGCTCTGATAATTACCTATAGCATTAAGAAGTACATCAATTCAAGTCCTTATTTTTTCAAATGATATGGTACAGTTGTTACTACCACGTCTCGTCGAAACAGTAAGAAGGCTCGAATAAGAAAACTTGATTGATTGTGAAGAATATTGTGCCAGCCTTTTTTGGGAATAAATTGTGGAATGACAACAGTTACCTGATAATTCCCTTCCCTTGCTTTATTCTCTACAGTATCAACAAATTTGGTAAGTGGGTTGATGATACTTCTATAATGAGAGTGCAGTGTCACCAGTCTTACTTCAGGTTGCCATTTCTTCCATTTTTCTTCAAATTTCTTCTCGTCTTCTCTTTCAAATGCAACATACACTGCAATAATTTGTTGAGGAGAAAGCGATTTAGCATAATTTAAGGTATTTTCTACAACATGAGTCATACCAGCAACAGGCACTATCATAACATTACCTTCAATGGCCACAGATGGTTCACAAGTTGTAAGCCTAAGTTGGTCTCCAACTGCTTCATAATGCTTTTTAATTCGATGGAAGATAAGGACAATGATAGGTAGAAAAATTAGGATTGACCAAACCTGAGAGAATTTTGTTAAAAAGAACATCATTGTGACCGTGAAACTAATAACAGCACCAATCGTATTAACTATTAGTTTTGGAAGCCAACGCTGAGGTTTCTCACGAATCCATTTAACCATCATTCCTGTTTGGGACAATGTAAATGGAATAAAAACTCCAACTGCATAAAGCGGGATTAGATGCTCTGTTTCTGCCTGAAAAGCAACAATTAAAATTATTGAAGCAATACCAAGGATGATGATGCCATTTGAATATCCTAATCGGTCTCCTCTAACTAGAAACATCCTTGGAATATACTTATCCTTTGCAAGATTCACTGCCAACAACGGGAAAGCCGAATAACCAGTATTCGCAGCAAGGATTAATATCAATGCTGTAGTTCCTTGAATAAAGAAGTACATGAAATTCCGCCCGAAAGTTTCTTCGGCAATTTGGGAAACAACGGTTACCTCTCCACTTGGAGAAATGCCATAATAATAGGCTAAAAATACGATTCCTGAAAACAGTATGGCAAGCAAGGCTCCCATTGCCATTAATGTTTTAGCAGCATTATTTGGAGCTGGGTCTTTAAAGTTAGGAATAGCATTCGATATGGCTTCAACCCCTGTTAAAGCGGAACTTCCTGAAGCAAACGCCCTTAAAAGAATAAACAAACTGATTCCCGCCACAGGTGTACCTATTGGGGTGTGTAATTCAGGCGAAACTCCTCCAGTTAGAATATTATAAATACCCACACCAATTAATATAAACAACGCTATAACGAATAAGTAAACGGGGTAGGCTAATATTGAAGCAGACTCCGTTACTCCTCTTAAATTCAAAATTGTAATAAAAATGACAAATACAATGGCAATTTCCACATTATAGTTATGTAAAGTGGGAAAGGCAGATGTTAAAGCATCGGTCCCAGCAGACACACTTACAGCAACAGTTAGTATGTAGTCTACCAATAGGGATCCTCCAGCTATTAAGCCTGGATTTACACCTAAATTGCTCTTTGAAACCACATACGCCCCACCGCCATGAGGATAAGCAAAGATGATTTGCCTATAAGATAATATGAGAGCTGTTAAAAGAACTAATACACCTACTGCGATAGGAATTGAATACCAAAATGCTGCTGCACCTACCGTAATCAATACTATCAAAATTTGTTCAGGACCATATGCCACTGATGATAGAGCATCAGAAGAAAGGATTGCTAATGCTTTCGTTTTGTTAAGTTTTTGTTCTCCTAATTCATTGGATTTCAAAGGTCGTCCAATTAAAAGCCTTTTTATGAATGGAATCATTAATCACGCACCGCCTAATATATCTATTGGTTAATTTTTACCCTTATCAATAGTAATTACTCAAAAAAGAAATAATTTTACATGCATAAAAAAAGTGCCTACAAGTCATATTTAATAGACCTGGAGGCACATCACTTTTCGTGTGTCACAAGCTCCACCTTCCTTCTCAATTTAACGCTTACGAGGTTAGCTGTCGGATTCGGACCTTTGAGTAGCCCTACCTTAAAAGGATTCACCCCTTGGGTTAAGTAACAACCCGCAAAAATGGTTCCCCCGTACCTAATGATTTCAGCGATTTAGAAATTTGAAACCTTGATTATAATACTCCTGTGTTCAGAAAATGTAAATGAATTTTTGTAAAGATTAAAACCGAGGAAAACGGAAATGTCAGTAGTACATATTAGTTAATGCTTTAGTATTTTTGATTACTAACACGGAAGGAGGATTTACATGTTCAAAGAAAATAATCCTTATTATCTGATGAATTATTAGATGAGTTAGCTAAAGACATTAACCAGCAATATGGGGGTCCCACAAAAGAACAAATTGCGGAACCCATAAACAATGATTAGAATATAAGTCCACAAGAAAGTACCCTTTGATATTGAACTCATACCATTGTGTTTATTGGTCTCACATTTTCATTAAACTTCCCCGTTAGCCATCCATGAAGCGTAAAAATTAGCGTTTCACCACAGAGAATGAAAATTGGTTTCTAGGTCGATAATGTTTTAATGGCTGGCAAAGAAGGTCGTTGAACTATGGTGCCTTTGAGCTCCTCCGTTAGTCTGACTCCGACGACACAACGGTGTACCACCGACTGTCGCGCCCTTTATGGGTAGTACTCATGGGAGATTAATCCTTTTTTGGTCGTCGCGCTAGCCTCTACTTAATTTGTTATAATTGAAGGTTTTTGTTTACGATTTACCTAACTCAATCTGATCACTCATAAGGCTCAGCCTTTTTAAAAAAAAGTAATTTTCTGGGTCTATTTTTGTATGCTCTTTTTTGGTTTTAAGAATATTTTAATTTTCATGGGAGTTCGGAGAAAAAGGCTGCCGAAGCAACCAACCAATTATTGAAGTACAAGTCCTCTTTTTCTATTTGTGATTATGTAAAAGTTTATTCTCATAAACAATAGGGACTAGATCCATTCCCACCCTTTTTGCAGCAATATATCTTCTGTAACCGTCCGGATGGATCTTAGTTCATCCACCTTTTCAGATCCATACTTGCTTATCATCGTATACGAAGTATTCTGAAAAAAAAGAGTTGACATAAAACTTGTATCTACCTTAAAGTATAGCTAATACAACAAAAAGTTTACTTAAGGAAACTTTTTAGGAGGGGGTCAAGTAATGACTGATGAGAAAAAGGTTTCCCGCAGAGATATTTTAAAGATGGGGACTGCAGGTGCGTTTGGAGTAGCTGGATCTTATTACTTAAATAAAATGGCACAATTTCCAACTATGGCTCAGGCATCCAATAATTCGTCTCACAAGAATGGCAATCATTCCAATCATGCAAATATGAGTGATAAAACAAAAACCACAGGTTATAAAATGGCAGAACGGCTCCTTACTGAGTTTGATTATGGAAACGTTACCAAGCTGCCCAACGGTCAAACACTCCGGGAATATGAAGTCGTGGCAATTGATAAGGAAATCGAAATTGCCAAAGGAATTAAATTTCCAGGCTGGACTTATAATGGAACAATTCCAGGACCTTCTTTTCGTTGTACCGAGGGGGACCTTTTGCGGTTTCACTTTATTAATCAGGGCAGCCACCCCCACTCTATTCATTTTCACGGAATTCATCCTCCAGAGATGGACGGTTTAACTTCTATTTATCCTGGACAGAAATTCACGTACGAATTTGAAGCGAAGCCTTACGGATTACAAATTTACCATTGCCATGTGCTCCCCCTAGCCCGCCATATTCATAAAGGCTTATACGGTAATTTTATTATTGATCCAAAGAAGCCAAGAGAGCCGGCATTAGAGTTAAACATGGTTATGAATGGATTTGATTTGGATTTAGACGGCGAAAACGAGTTTTATACGGTGAATGGCTATGCCTTCGCATTTATGAATCACCCTATTAAAATCAAAAAAGATCAAMTCGTAAGGATCTATCTAAGTAATTTAACAGAATTCGACTTATTAAATTCGTTTCACTTGCATGCGAATTACTTTACGTATTATCCAACCGGGAGAAACGATAACCCCTCTCAGTTCACTGATACGATCATGCAATGTCAGGGAGAACGTGGAATTATTGAAGTTCGATTTCCATACAAGGGAACATATATGTTCCATGCCCATGTAAGTGAATTTGCTGAGTTAGGCTGGATGGGATTCTTTGAGGTCGAATAAAAAAGGAGGGATAATTATGAAGGGAAAATGGCTAATTACTGTTTTAATACCGTTAGTATTACTTATAGGGGTGCTAGGATGGGTGCTAATGAATGGAGCAGGTGTAGAAAAAGATCCTGCAGCACCGATAGAAGTCTTGAACATTGAACGCATCAAGGTAACTAAAATCGGTTTCGAATTATCTGTTAGTAATACCGGACCTAAACCCTTAACGATTTCTCAAGTGATGGTTAATGATTCGGTGTGGAATTATAATGTCTCTCCGCAAGCAAAACTTGAACGATTTGATGAGGGAAAGGTGACCATCTCTTACCCATGGGTGGAAGGTGATCCACATACCATTAAGTTAATCACAGAGAATGGCATTATCACGGAAGGTGAAATTGCAGCTGCCACACTCACTCCAGAAACCACCTGGAGCAACTTTCTTAATTACGGCTTAATCGGATTTTACGTTGGAATTGTCCCGATCACATTGGGGTTGTTATGGTATCCATTTATGAAACGTTTCTCACGAAAATCTATAAATGGGATTCTTGCTCTAACCGTTGGGCTCCTTTTATTCTTATTTGTCGGGACTCTGGCTGATGGATTTGAAATTGGTGCAGAAGCACCTTCTGTCTTTCAGGGGAATATGGTTGTCATAATTGGGGCTTCCTTAACCTTTTTATTATTGATCGGCTTTGATCAGTATCAACAAAGAAAACAAGAAAGGAAAGGATATTCCCCTTTTGGTCTGGCTTTGTTAATGGCTACCGGAATTGGCCTTCATAACTTTGGAGAAGGTTTGGCAATTGGTTCTTCCTTTGCACTAGGTGAAGCTGCTTTAGGAACCTTTTTAATCGTAGGGTTTACCCTTCACAACATCACGGAAGGGATTGGAATCGCTGCTCCTTTATTAAAGGCCACACCTCGTTTTAGAGACTTTCTATTACTTGGAGTTATCGCAGGTGCACCCGCCATTGCGGGTACATGGGTGGGCGGATTTATCTTCTCACCAATTTGGGGAGCTTTATTCCTTGGTATTGGAGCAGGGGCCATTCTTCAAGTAATTTATGTAATAACAAAAATGCTCATTGAAGATCATAGAAAACATAATGAAGCATCTGTTTCATGGTTAAACCTTTCTGGTTTCGCGATTGGACTATTAATCATGTACTTTACTGCATTTTTCGTGAAATTTTAAGGGATGCCTTAATCTTGTTTGGACCCATAAACAATTCCCGAACTTGGTAGAGCTATTCAACATTGTTGAATTTAAAATTAACCAACGCTGCTAAAACTAATTAAAAGGAGCGTAATTGGTAATGAGACTTTGGAAAAAAAGAAGTAATTTTGGTAGATGGGTGGATAAACAAAAAGACCTAAATGAATTAGATTTAGAAAGAGCATCAAATATAAGTAGAGGTACAATTTCAAAATTATGTAGCGATCCGAACTATCGACCAAAAATTTCAACGGTAATTAAAATAAATCAGGGCTTAAAAAAACTTGATAAGAATATGGATTTAAACGATTTTTTTTACTGAAGTTATTCTAAAAATGATCTAAAGGAATTACAAAATTTAATTACTTGGGGGAATTATTATGTTTCAAAGTATAGGTATACCAGGTTTAATTTTAATACTTGTCATTGCCTTGATTATTTTTGGACCTAAAAAGCTGCCGGAAATCGGTAGAGCCTTTGGACGTACTTTAACTGAATTCAAGGGTGCAACCAAGGGATTAGTATCTGATGAAGATAAAGGAGAAGGGGAAAATCCTGAGTTAACGACTGTTGAAAAGAAGCAGGATAAATCAGGTGATGCCTAAGAATTAAAAATTGTTCCTGCTTTTTGATTTTTAGAATATCAACAAAAAAGTATTACTTTTACAAACGGTCAAGCAAACTATAAAGCCCATTTCTGAAATTTTATACACTAAAAGAATTCCAACATAAAAAGTCGATCTCCTTTACATTAAGGAATCGACTTTGTTAGTTTTTCTTAAAGAATCGCGCCCTATAATTGAACAAGATAAATTGCCTATTTAATATTTTTTATCGGTTCTTCTCGCCATAAACGTTCCATATTTACTTCATTGTTTGTATAACTTAATAGAAACACATCAGGATTACTAAGATTCTTCCAACAATCAAAATCAAAGCTGTTATCATAATTCTTTAGCAGTAGAGACATTAAATTTCCGTGAGTAACGATTATTGTGTTTTCAGTTTCACTTTTAAAAACTTCATCTACAACGTTTACTATTCGGTTCATAGCTTCTTTACTCGACTCTCCTCCTTCAAATTTCAACTCCAAATCATCGAATGTTGCTTTAAGTTTTTCAAGCCAGTCAGGTAAATCCGTTGTACTAAGTGTGCGTTCTGATAAACGTTCATCAATCTCTATTTTTATGTTTGTTTCCTCACTTATTGGTTCTACTGACTGAATTGCACGTAAGAAAGGACTTGATATGATTCGGTCAATTTTAGGATTGGAGAAAAATTCAGATAAATATATCGCTTGTTTATATCCTTTATCAGTTAGTTGTGACTCCGAAGGTTGCCCTTGTGCTTCACAATGTCTCACAATATAAATCTTTTTTTCATACAAAGTTCCCCCAATTATGTATTACAAAATTACTTCTATTATTGTTTCTTATTTTCCCACTTCAACTGGCCCAATACAAAAAGACGCCTTATTATTAAAGAAAGACGCCCTTTCGTTGAAGAAGAAACGAGGTTAGATTTTAAGCTTGAAATATATAAGGAGACGAGGATTTAAGTAAACTTTCTACACCATTAGGATGATAAGGCATCCATTCATTAGCCTTTGGTATGTCTATCCATACTATTTCTGAAATTTCATCTTTATCTTGAATTGAAATTTCACCATCTACGATTTTTGCTTTAAATGTTATAAATAATGCATGATGGTCCTTTTCCTTAAAAATTGCTTCATTAACAGCTGGAACCTCTTCAACTTCAATTGTTAAACTGTTTCTTCCTTAGTCTCACGAATAACTGCCTGTTCCAAAGTTTCCCCTTGTTCCACGGCACCAACAGGAAGAGACCAAGTCCCACCTTTGTTATTAACCATCAGGATTTTGTGTTCATCTTCCTTATATAAATGCATACGCTACATCTACTCTAAGCATTTCTTACTGTCACTCCTAAGTTTTTTAAGGTTCAATAAACCATATTATAACAGAATGATATTCAAGAATATGGTCCTATTGTTGAACAGAGAATCATCTTGTTGTAGGAATTGATATTGCACAACAATTTCATGATGCTCGAGCTGTTAACTATCGAGGAATTTGGGTCGGTCATCAGAACTTAAACGAATAAACCGTTTAGACACCGCCATCGTGGGAATTCATTACTGGCTGAATCTATCAAAATGGTTAGTCATAATGAACAAAAACGGTAATCTGCCCCGATAGTTGCATAAAGAAAAAGCTGCCTTAAAGGCAGCTCCGATTTAAACTAACGCAGTGTTCTTTCACAAACGTTTTTCCTGATCAATGTCAAAGCCATTGATTCTCAAAGGTATCTCACCTTCTCGCTTCTCAGTTTCTTCACCCACCCAACAGCAATACAATTCAAAAAAAGTCTTCAAGATGACTAATCATAATATGTGTCAGACCCCATCATTAGTTTTAACTCATGACTTTCAACAATGGGGCGAGAATATCCAGTCTTTGCTACTTGTATCATTGCTTTTCCCAATTCTTCTGATGTAATGATACTGCTTAACGTATCATCAAAATGTTGGTGGTACCTGCCGAATGCTTGACTGTTCTGTTTGAGCTTTCCATTCTTCCTGACGGAACTCTTTTTCCCACTTTGAAACCACAATACAAGCGAGAACATGTCCAGGAGTATTACAAGCTGTACGTGCCATATCCAGCACACGGTCAATGCCTGCTATAATTGCGACGCCTTCTGCAGGAAGCCCTACTGCTGAGGCGGTAGCTAAAAGGACAACTAGCGAACCGGATGGAACAGCAGCAATTCCTTTTGAGGTTGCAACAAGAACCCCCATTACAATCAACTGTTGGCCAAAATCCATTGGGATGCCATATGCCTGTGCTAGGAAAATAGAGCAAACAGAAAGGTACAAGGTCGAACCATCACAATTCAGTGATAGCCCAGAAGGAATAACGAATGAAACAACACGTTTCGAACAACCGTATGCTTCCATTCGATCCATTAACTGAGGCAGAATGGTTTCCGTACTTGTTGTAGAAAAAGCGATAAGGAACAAATCCCATACCATTCGAAACACTTTAAAGTAAGAAATCTTCAAGAACCAAGCAATTATTGGAAACAGAACGAAAATAACAATAGCAAGCCCAAGATACACAACCCCAATCAACTTTGCCATAGGGATTAAAAGGGCAATACCATACTGACCTACAGAGGCTGCCATGAGAGAGAGTACACCAATCGGAGCGGTTACCATGACCATTTGTGTCAGTTTAAACATGATATTTGCAACTGATTCCATAAACTTCATTGCCGGCTCTGACTTTTTGCCAATTGCTCCAGCAGCTGCACCAAATAAAATAGCGAAGAATATAACAGCTAATAAATCACTTTTTGCCATCGCATCAACAATGTTGCTTGGAATGATGTTAACAAGCATCGTTTTAAAATCGACAACTTTGGTAACGCTTTCATTTAATTGTGTGATATCCTTTTGAGCGAGGTGGGACAAATTAAGCCCAGCACCAGGCTTTAGAACGTTAACAAGTAAAAGACCTATACCTAGAATCAGAGTGGTAATAAATTCAAACCATATAATTGTTTTAAGTCCTAATGAACCCATTTTTTTCATGTTTCYGTCGCCCGATGACCCAATGACAATGGTTGTGAAAACAATAGGTACAACAATCATTTTAATAAGATGAATAAAAGCGTCGCCAATTGGTCTTAAGGATTGGCCAAGTTCAGGAAAAAAATGTCCGATAAGTGCTCCAATAAACAATGCAATTAAAACTTGAAAAGCAAAAAACTTTTTCATAGGTTGTCCTCCCTGAACGAAAGATTAATAGCCTCATCACACAATATGTCAATAAATAGATCATTCCTTTCTCATTTGACTATTGAAAGAGAAAGAAGAAATAGCTTTTAAAAACCGTTTCTGTATATTCCATATATAACCTCCTTTTAAAAATATTTGTAAATATAAAAAAACTGTATCACCTATTCGCGATTCAGTAAAATACTGAATTACTATAAAGTTATAAGAATAAATTATTAATCCCGTTTACATTTTTAATTGTTCCTTAATCAGCTAACGCACCCGTTCGTATAAGGTCAGCCAGAAAATATTTCTGGTTGACCATTTTTTATATGGTTTTATTATAACGGTAGCCGGGGCAAAACGTACCTGCTCGTGGGATAAACCCCGTCAACTAAACTGTTTGCCCCTGCTTATAGAAACATGATTAGGCTTTGTTGGGACGTAGATCTCATATAACTAGCGAAGCTGTGACACTACAAGGAGAAATAGGGTAATCGGCAATCCACTAGATTAGGAGGAGATTTAGAATGAATACAGTCGTTGGTCTGGATATTTCAAAAGGGAAAAGTCATGTCCAAGCTTTCTTGGATAAAAATCAGCCTTTCTAAAAAGCTTTAAAGTAGCACATACTCTTGAAGGGATTAATAAAAATGTGGTTTTCTTCAACATAAAGTTCACCTCAAAAATCAAATTTCTTTTAGTATTCCACTTCTGATTTCTATTATAAATATGCAGCTATTACACTAACCTCCCTCAATAAACTAAACACACTGATTTTGGATATGTTTCGCAAACTTGAATGTATAAAAGCGAGTCTAAGATGTCATCATCAATCTTTATTTTATACTCCCAGTTTGACTGAATCTACTGGGACGAATCTTTTTAATTCGCCAACAATTTTTCTTCATTTGACCCAAGCTTGATCGTGTATTCAGTCGGTATCCATAAGCCTGTATTCTCATTTCTTCCTTGGAGAACATATTTTGGGTTGTTTTTGCCCATACGTTCTGCAGCTGTTTTCGAAAGCTTGCCGATATCACCTGTTTTGAGGCGGTTGATAATTAAACCTAGTTTCAAACTTTTAATTGTCAGCATTTCATAATCTGTACTGCTGTCTCCAGCTACGAATATCGGACCGTATCCGCCCCGAGTTTTGGAGATGGCGTGTTCGATCACTTCCACCTTACCTTCTCGAGCAGTGATCGGCCAATTGTCTTCATATTCTGCTTGAGTAATTCCTTCCTTCTTTTTTAATCTCATCCCAAAGACATTTTCCTTTGGAAGGTTGTAGCCGTATTTTGGATTTGACGAAAATACCTCCACCACCTCTTCCATCGAAGCCGAAATAACATAAACGTCAATCCCATTCTCCATAAAAGTATGCATTAAGTTTGCGATTTCCGAGGCCAGACGCAGTCCTGTTGTATAGGTAACTTCAACAGT
>NZ_JBFUIQ010000117.1:0-11953 GCF_056401795.1 Peribacillus sp. P4_D6 | reverse complement strand
CACTTACATTAGCAGGAGTAGTGGCGTTGGGTGCGGGGGTCATGAATATTATTCCATGGGGAGGGCCGCTAGCTAGAGCAATGGTTTCCCTTGGGGCGGAGTCCTCCGAATTGTTTAATCCCATCATTCCAGCCATGTTAGCTGGGGCTGTATGGGTAGTATTTGTATCGTATATATTTGGTAAAAAAGAACGAAAAAGAATTGGCATTATTTCGAACAAAGGCGATTCATTGGAATCGGGAGAAATCGCGGCAACACTAGAAATGTCATCGAGTCTACCGAAACTCTATTGGTTCAATTTAATCTTAACCATTTCTTTGATTGTCGCACTAATAATGGAAATAATTCCAGTTCCTGTATTATTCATTGTTGCTTTCGCCATTGCTTTGTTAGTGAATTTTCCTGACGTGAAAAAACAGCAAGAACAAATTGCTTCCCATGCCCAAAGCATGGTTATGGTATGTACGACCATATTCGCGGCTGGTATTTTCACAGGAATTCTTTCAGGAACTAAGATGATTGACGCCATGGCTGTTTCTATGGTTTCATCCATACCGGATTGGCTGGGAGGACATCTGCCAATCCTGGTAGCCGTGGTCAGTATGCCATTAAGTTTAATATTTTCCCCTGATGCCTTTTATTATGGGCTGCTTCCTGTACTAAGTGAGGCCGGGGCAGCCTTTGGTGTTGACCCAATAGAAATTGGCAGGGCTGCATTATTAGGGAACGGGACAACGGGTTTTCCCTTGAGTCCATTGAATCCGTCTGTGTTTGTCCTTATTGGATTATGTAAGGTTGATTTGGGAGATCTTCAGAAAAAGATTTTTTTCTGGGCTTTTGGCAGTACTATCGTGATGACAATCGTGGCATTGCTTACAGGGGCAATACCTCTTTAAATAAATTAGTTTGGAAATTCAATTAGGGAGTGGTTCAATGTTACCTCTTGAGGGAATTACAGTTGTGTCATTAGAACAGGCAGTCGCAGCTCCATTTGCATCTCGGCAGTTGGCAGACTTAGGGGCACGTGTGATAAAGGTAGAGAGGCCTGGATCTGGAGATTTTGCACGAAACTATGATTCAACCGTTCACGGAATGTCGAGCCACTTTGTCTGGCTCAATCGATCGAAAGAATCCTTGACCCTTGATCTAAAACAGGATGGAGCAAAGATGGTTTTGGATAAATTGCTTTCGGAGGCGGACGTATTCATTCAAAACCTGGCACCCGGTGCTGTTGATCGACTTGGTTTTAGTTCCTCTGTCCTCAAAGAAAAATATCCTCAACTTGTGATTTGCGGAATTTCTGGTTATGGTACGTTCGGTCCTTATATGGATAAAAAGGCATACGATTTACTCATTCAATGTGAGGCAGGTGTCGTTTCCATTACTGGTACAAAAGACACTCCATCGAAAACAGGCATATCGATTGCGGATATTGCAGCAGGTATGTATGCGTACTCTGGTATATTAACTGCACTTATTTCTCGTTTTAGGACAGGTAAAGGAAAGGTGATGGAGGTTTCAATGCTTGAGGCGTTGGGAGAATGGATGGGATATCCACTATACTATTCTGGGTATGGTGGGACGGATCCGAAGCGAACTGGGGCAAATCACGCAACGATTTATCCTTATGGCCCGTTCCTAGCAGGGGATGGAAAATTAGTATTCTTGGGCATTCAAAATGAGCGGGAGTGGGAAAGCTTTTGCACACAAGTGTTAGAAAAATCTGAATTAATTACAGATAGAAGGTTTCATAGTAATGCATTCCGCGTTTCCAATAGCGGTATTCTCAAGGAAATGATTGACGCTGTTTTTCAAAAAATGAACTCGAGTGAGATAATTGAAAAACTTGAAAAAGCAAAAATTGCGAATGCCCATTTAAATACGGTAGAGGAATTCATCAAACATCCACAATTGAAGGTCCGGGGACGTTGGCGAGAAGTCGATTCTCCTGCTGGAAAATTAAATGCACTCATCCCTCCTGTTACTTTCGATGATTTGGAGCCGGTCATGAATCCTATACCGGATGTTGGCGAGCATACAGAGTCTATCCTAAAGGAGTTTGGATTTGAAAACGAAATCATCGGAAAAATATAAGGAATTTCCTAATGATGGAAAAAGAAAAGGGGTGAAGTTATGATTACTCGGACATGGATGTTCATTCCTGGGTCTGATGAAAAGAAATTAAAGAAAGTGCAGCAATTATGTGCCGATGTATTCATTTATGATTTAGAAGATGCTGTTTCTCCAGAAGGAAAAAAAGATGCAAGAGATTTAGTGAGGAAATATATCAAGGCGAATCAGGAAAAGGAAAATTACATCAGAATAAATGGATTTCACACACCATATTTTTACGATGACTTACTTGATCTAATTGATCTCGGTTTGACAGGAATTGTATTACCGAAAGTTGAGACAAAAGAAGAAATTAGGTCTTTGGATCATTTATTAGTTGAAAGGGAATCAAAAAGGAATCTAAATAAGGGCCAAATAAAAATTGTACCTTTAATAGAGTCTGCTTTAGGATTATATAATTCTTTTGAAATCGCTTCTGCTAGTCAGAGAGTTCAGCAGCTTGCTTTCGGTTCCATGGACTATGCATTCGATATAAATGCAACCATAACGAAGAATGCCCATGAATTGCTCTATGCAAGATCTCAATTGGTTGTTACTTCCAGGGCTGCGGGAGTTGGACCCCCTATAGACACGGTTTTTGTTGATATAAAAGATCATAAAGGCTTTCTAGCCGAAACCCAGCTTGTTAAGGAGCTTGGATTTCAAGGGAAATTAATCATTCATCCCGATCAGGTCGATCTTGTAAACCAGGTCTTTACCCCAAGTCCTGAAGAAATCGAGGAAGCAGAAAGAATTGTAAGTGCGTTCGAACAGGCATTAGTCAAAGGGGAAGGCGTTTTGCAGCTTAATGGGAAAATGGTTGACCTTCCTATTGTAGAACGTGCTAAGCGTACCCTTCAATCAGTTAATTTATATCAAGCTTGACGTCAAGTTTCGCTCAAGTTCCCACTGGTGCTTGAAGGGAGGAAGTTATTATGAAGAAGATTAGAATTGGTTCGGGTGCAGGATATGCAGGCGATCGAATTGAGCCTGCGATGGAATTAATTCAAAAAGGAAATTTGGATTACATCATCTTTGAATGTTTAGCAGAAAGAACAATTGCCCTTGCTC
Organism: Peribacillus sp. P4_D6; assembly: GCF_056401795.1. Classification (NCBI taxonomy): domain Bacteria; kingdom Bacillati; phylum Bacillota; class Bacilli; order Caryophanales; family Bacillaceae; genus Peribacillus; species Peribacillus sp. P4_D6. The sequence goes on along the minus strand of NZ_JBFUIQ010000117.1, from coordinate 8,770 downwards.
AGCAGGAGAAAATGAAAAATCCTGATAAGGGGTACAACCATTTATTGAAGTATCGTATGGAAAAAGTCTTATCACTGTGCATCGAGAATGATGTCACATTAATCACCAATATGGGAGCAGCAAACCCTCTCGCAGCCGCTAAGATCGTTAAGCAATTAGCAGAGGAAAAAGGCATCGGACATTTAAAAATAGCAGCTGTAAGTGGAGATGATGTATATCCGAACATTGGGAAGTACATGGATTGCACAATAATAGAAACCGGAGTCCCCTTGAAAGAGGTGAAGTCTTCCATCATTTCTGCAAATGCCTATATCGGAATTTCAGGAATTGTTTCCGCTTTGCGAGAAGGTGCAGATATTGTAATTACGGGCCGGGTATCTGATCCTTCATTAGTAGTTGCACCACTTAAACATGAATTTGGTTGGCAGGATACAGACTATGAGCTTCTTGGTAAGGGGACAGCCGCTGGTCATTTACTCGAGTGTGGAGCCCAAGTGACCGGTGGTTATTTCGCAGATCCGGGGTATAAGGATGTTCCTGACTTATGGAATGTCGGTTATCCGATCGCCGAAGTACAGGAAAATGGGAACTTTCTTTTAACCAAGCTTGAGGTTTCGGGAGGCATGGTTACGGCTGCTACCGTAAAGGAACAGGTTGTATATGAAATTCATGACCCAACCCGATATCTAACTCCGGATGTTATCGCTGATTTTTCTCAAATAGAAGTGATAGAAAAGGAAACAAACCAAGTGCATATTAAGGGAGTGTCTGGAAAAGAGAAGAGCGGTTACTATAAAACGAGCATCGGCTATTTGGACGGATACATAGTTGAAGCAGAAATCAGTTACGGAGGTTCGGGTTGTTTGGGAAGGTCAAGAATGGCGGAAGAAGTAGTGAGACACCGGTTAATTCAGGCAAATATTGAGATTCAAGAAATGAGATTCGATCATATTGGTTCTAATTCGCTATATGGATCTTCTATATCGGAACCGTTGTATAACAGAGAAAAACTATCGGAGGTACGATTAAGGGTTGCAGCCAGGACAGCTGATAAAGTAGGCGCTAACTTAATCGGCCTAGAGGTGGAAGCTTTATATACTAATGGGCCTGCTGGAGGCGGTGGTGTTCGGGTTAATGTCCAAGAGGTTGTATCCATTGCTTCAATTCTTATTCCTAGCGAAGATATTACAATCGACGTAACGTACGAGGAGGTAGACAAGATTGAAACTCAAGCAAGTCGCTCACTCTAGATCAGGGGATAAAGGAAATATTTCAAATATTTCCGTCATCGTCTATCGTATGGAGGATTTTGAGAAAGTAAAAAAACAGGTAACCGCAGCAAAGGTTAAGGATTACTTTCACGAAATAGTGAAGGGTGATGTGGTTAGGTATGAACTGCCGAAAATTGGCGCATTGAACTTTGTCATGCAAAACGCTCTAGGCGGAGGAGTCACAAAATCACTTGCTTTGGATAGACATGGAAAAAGCATGAGCTCAGCCCTAATGGATATGGAAATCGATATGGAAGCTGATGTACATGACCCAAATTATTAATTTTCTTATGAAGGCGAGCCAAATATTCAAGGGCTCGTTTTTTGTATCCCGATTTTTTGAGGAGATATTCTTTTGGTATCCACCCTAACATATAAGCTGACACTTTGTTATACATCATTTGATCAAACAATCCGATTGCTACGATAGGATTATATGAGTATAGCAAGTGAGGAAGCATTCAAATGCTGCTTGGTTAGTATAAGTTGATGAGCAGAGGGGTGCAGGGCCCCTTTCTCTTTCCGTAAAGAATGATGATCATTTAATAAAAATTTGCTGACCTTTGTTCATTTTTTGTTCATAAGTATTTCCTTATAGGAATAAAAATAATAAGTGTTTTCGATACTTTAAATTATGGGGGAGAGCAAATGAACGAGTTTTTGGAGAAAACAGCAAGATTCGAGCATCGGTTTTGGCTGCAAATCTTAGGAGACCATGCCAGGTTCATCCACGAGTCTTTAGCTCCGGTCGAAGTGGAATACATTGAAATTGCCTCAGAATTCATTCAAATTTTTGATACTCTCCTTGGTAAAGCCAATTCGGAAGAAATTTCGCAACTTACTGCCACAGCAGAACAAGAAACATTAAGATTTCGGGAGTTTAAGCTATGTCTTTTAAAAGAGCATCTGGTAGGTAAAATTAAAATACATCTTTCACCTTCATTCATTAATCATATGGTGAACGAATTAGAAGAATATTTAAGATTATTGAAATATTTCAATGCAAATCAAATGCCGCCGATTTTTCATGAACTTCATCATCATTTGCTTTGGCTGCTAGATGCAGCAGGGCATGCAGGTACAATATCATCCAATTTGGATGATGTTGAAAAAAGATTAAAAGAGAAAAGTGAGCAATATAAAAAACATTTTAATGATTTTTATTTAAAAGCTGTTGAAATGGCTGGATTTTTACGAACCAATCTGTCAACATTCCCAGCGTTGGAAAAAATGAATGCGGACGTTACATTGGAAATTAAATTCTTCCAGCACTTCCTGCTTGAATTGGAGGAGCTTGACCTCAGTGCGCAGGCTCTTGGAACTTTTTCGCCATTAATGGCCGATCATATGTGGCGTGAAGAATGTTATTATTTAACGAAACTCGCTGAATCGACAGACATGGAAAAGCCAAATTGCAATCCAGCGAAACCGAGGCTAGTCGAATAAAAAAGTACCTCATGGAGCCCTTTCTTTAAACGGGCTCTTTATATGTGCTTTCCTTAATGGGTGTGATTTATAAAGGAAGTTAATTCCTATCCTTATGTTATACTAGAAGAACTAAAATTAATTATAGAAGTATAGGAGTGCTGAAAGATGTTTGGAAATGCTTCCAATTTGACAGATGGCATTTATTTTGGAGAATCGTTACCACAACAAATCGCTAAACACATTTTAAAAAAAATCATTGAAGGTGAAATAGAAGCTGGAGAGAAAATCGTCGAAGAAGACATTTCCAAAGAATTGAACACTAGCCGTGCACCCGTACGCGAAGCCCTTTATTTATTGCAGGTTGACGGTATTGTTGAGAGGATGCCGCGGCGGGGAACGATCGTCAAGCCATTTTCACAAAAGGAAATCATTGAATATAATGATGTTACGATCGGGTTGATCCAGATGGGCATTGATTTTTCCCAAGGGAAGTGGCATGCAGAAAATAAGCAATCATTACAAAGGCATTTGGAAAGTGCAACCGATGAGTGTGAAAATAGGAATGTAATCGAGTATCAAAAAAGGGCAACACAGATATTTCGCTATATTTTTTCAATCGCTAATAATAAAGCATTATCAAGATTTTTTGAAGAAGCCAGTCATATCCTTATGGTTTTTGCCCAAAGTCAATGGAATACGGAAACGATGGAAAACTTCCATTTCAGATTAAAAATGTCCATTGAGGCCATTCTAGAAGATGATTTCGTTAAAGCAAAAAATGAAATTCATGAAGCCTTGAGTCGTGGAGTGATGTAGAGTCTTTGACTCTAAAACCAAATTGTCGACAATCGACAAAATAAATGTTATGATGTAATCGTATTCAAACAAGAATATCTTCAGCAAGATTAAAGGGAGAAAGGGAGAATATTATGCAAGCATTCGATTTTACAGAAAAAGTAGCAATTGTTACCGGCGGCGGCGGGGGGATCGGCCGGGCAGCATCTATTACACTTTCAGAAAATGGAGCCAAAGTGGTTGTTGTAGACCTTTCCGAAGAGGCTGGCATGCAAACGGTAAATAAAATCAAAGAAAACGGCGGCGAAGCGAAATTCGTAAAAGCCGATGTTACAAAGGAAGCCGATATTAAAAATTATGTCCAAAAAACGATAGATTCCTATGGGAAAATCGATATTTTCTTGAATAATGCCGGGTGGGAAGGCAAAATAATGCCCCTTATCGATTATCCTACTGAGGTTTTCGATCAATTAATGACAATAAATGTACGCGGCGTTTTCTTGGGCTTGAAACATGTATTGCCACATATGATTGAACAAAAAAGCGGGGCAGTCGTGAATACAGCTTCTGGAGCGGGTTTACTGGCAACGCCAAATATGATGGCGTATGGCGCAAGTAAACATGCGGTTCTTGGAATGACGAAAACAGCTGGTGTCGAAGTTGCTCCACATGGTGTCCGGGTGAATGCGGTCTGCCCAGGTGTCGTCAATACAGCTATGATGCGGTCGATTGAAAGCGGATTTGGTCAAGGTGATTCCGCGGCAGCAGAAACGGCTAGAAAACAGTTGGAAGCAACGACTCCGGATGGCCGGTATGCTGAGCCCCAGGAAGTTGCAAATCTAATGATGTACTTAGTATCCGATCTTTCCAGCCACATTACGGGTCAAGAACTTGTAATCGACGGAGGAGCCATTTTAATCTGATTAGCAAAAAACATTATTAAAGGGGGACACATACATGAGTTTAAAAGGAAAAGTCATAATAATTACAGGAGCGGGCAGCGGAATTGGTAAGGAAACGGCATATAAATTAGCTGATCAGGGAGCTATTGTCGTAGCGGCTGATTATAATGATGTTGCCGCTAAGGAAACGGCTGAATCTATTCAACAAAAGGGAGGCACGGCATCTTTTGTGAAAGTGGACGTAGCTAAAGCGGAAGAAGTGGAAGCGATGGTCGAAGCAGCAATTGCCAACCATGGCACCATCAATGGCATATTCAACAACGCTGGAATTGGGCTAGTAAAACCATTTTTGGAAATGGATCCAGAATCATACCACAGAGTCGTTGATGTTGACCAACACGGCGTATATTATGGCATGTATTATGCAGCAAGGAAGATGGTCGAGCTTGGTGTAACTGGGGCAACGATCGTTAATACAGCTTCTATATATGGGACGATGGTTTCAATTGGCAGCTTTAATTACCATGCCGCAAAAGCTGCAGTCATCGCCATGACTAAATCCGGTGCCATTGAACTTGCGCAATATGGGATTCGTGTTGTCGGTGTTGCACCAGGTTTCATCGAAACGCCGATCATTGGTGAAGATCAAGAGTTCCTGGACAGTTTGGCACAACTTCATATGAGGAAAAAATTGATTCAGCCAGAAAAAGTTGCTGAAGTTGTAACGTTCTTGTTCTCTGAAAAAGCGGACGCCATTAATGGACAAGTCATCCCTGTTGATGATGGATTCTTAAGCTTTAAAGGATAATAATAATCAAAGGATTTTCGAGATAACTTAAAAAAGGGAGTTTTGACAAATGAGCGAACGATTCGATGACAAAGTTGTAATCATTACTGGGGCAGGATCAGGGTTAGGACAAGCAGCCGCATTGGAATTGGCTAAAGAAGGGGCTAAACTTTCATTAGTTGATTTAAACGATGCATCTTTGGAAGTGACAAAAAAATTAATCTTGGAAATTGCACCAAAATCGGACGTGCTTCTGGTCACTGCAGATGTATCGGATGAAGAAGCAGTAAAGAACTATGTAGACCAAACAGTCAGCAAGTATGGCAGAATCGATGCATTTTATAATAATGCGGGTATCGAAGGTAAACAAGCTCCTATGGCTGAATACGATAGTAAAGTTTTCAACAAAGTGACGGACATCAATATCAATGGTGTGTTCTATGGTATGAAATACATTCTGCCAATCATGAAAGAACAAGGATCAGGGGCAGTGGTGAACGTGGCTTCCGTAGGTGGAATTCGTGCTGTGCTTAACCAAAGTGCTTACGTTGCGAGTAAGCATGCTGTTGCAGGCTTAACGAAAACAGCGGCCATAGAATATGGTCAATATGGAATCAGCATAAATGCCATTGCACCAGGAGTTATCTTAACGGCAATGGTAGAAGGTTCATTCAGGCAAATAGGCGGGGAAAATTGGGAAGAAGCAATGGCGGATTTCGTCGGTGTGAATCCTAAGAAACGCTTTGGTAAACCAGAAGAGGTCGGCCGTTTAGTCGCCTTCCTATTATCAGGGGAATCGGAGTTCATCAACGGGGCTGTCATTCCGATTGATGGCGGACAGTCTTCACAATACTAAACGTGTAAAGGGAGTGACAGTATTAGGTCACTCCCTTTTTAATCGTATCCTTTTATTTTATGACCAAATGAATTCAAATTTTAAAAATCAGTACATTATGAAACGAAATGCGAACCATTAGAATAGTAACGGAACTCATAAAAAACGCCATATTAAGGCGCTTAACAAACATTAAAGAAACCAATCGTTACTTTTCTTTATCATGAAGCTTATCTTCATATTCAGTTTCCAACATACCATACAGACCATTCATTTCTTGTTCATCCGGATCTGCCCCAAACTCGTTTCTATTTTTTTTCTTTTTATCATCAAGGATTTCTTCTTTTTCATTCTTCTTGTCCATACATATCACCTCCAACCAATAGGGTGTCTCATTGTTTGATAAAATATGCATGGTAATCTCATTAGCAAAACGTATTATTGGGTATACTAAATAGTTATTAGTCTTACTATTTGTTAAGATATAAATATATTAACTTAGAGATATCGGAGAGGGAATGTGAAGAAGAAGAAACGTAAGAAATCAAAGAAAGTTTTTACCATTTTCATCCTGATTTTTGGATTTTTGCTCATTAAGGAGATCATGAAAACCCCCTATTCCGAAAATGTTTCCACATCAGTAAATACGCTTGATTCTTTCGCGAACGTAAAAAAGTATAGCTCACTCCTTCAAGGGGAGTTGGCTAAATACGGACTTGAGGAGCATACTTCGACATTGATTGCTTTGATGCAGCAGGAAAGCCGAGGAAGGGGCGGTGACCCAATGCAGGCATCTGAGTCAGCGGGTCTTGATCCAAATACAATCACAGATCCAACGGAAAGCATTAAGTATGGGGTGAAACATTTTAAGAGGATCAATGAATATGGCAATGAAAAGGGTGTGGATTTTGCCACGATCATTCAAGCATATAACATGGGTATTGGTTATATTGATTTCGTGGCGAATGAAGGGGGCAAGCATAATGAAGAGCTTGCGAAGAAGTTCTCCATGCTTCAGGTCGAAAAGAACCCCAAGCTCTATGATTGCGGCGGGGACAAGGATAATTTTCGGTACCCATATTGCTACGGTGACTACTCATACAGTGCAAAGGTATCTAAGAACATTGAGGAGCTTGGTAACAGTATATCGGCTCAAGCTGATGGTGAGTGAGGGGATCAAAAAGCCTACTGAATGAAGTAGGCTTTTTGTTCATGGGAATGCTACCTCTTTTGCGGAGTTCAAAGAATCAAAACGATTGTCATTTATTTTTCAACCATGGAAGGAGGTCGTTATGTTTATAGCGTTTCCCGGATTCCTCAATGATTTGTGAAAGAAGGATATCAATGGAATCAAGTAAAGAGTTTAAGGCTTGTTTAACAGAACCACTCTCAAATTGCTCTAAGGGCACAGGTAACTCTTCCTCGTCCAAAATAAAATGTGACCCATCCGGAAGCACCATGATATCAATGATCAAATCCTCAAAGGATAACAACTTATCCGCCATATATGTATTTTTTACAATATTAAAATAGGAACCTAAATAATTGCCTTCATTATCTCTCCAAATGTATAAATTATAAGGGCGGTCTTTCCAATAATAAGCTATCGTATAACTTCCAATGGGTATGTTTAATTCTATGGAACCCGCTTTCATCGTGAACGCATCCATGATTTCATGAAAAAGCACGACATGATGATTTTGTGCGTTTAATAGCATACAGGTATGTTCTACAACTAAAGAGTCATAGCGGATTTTTCTTTCAATTATTTCTTTGCCCAGTTGAAGTGGTGTTGTATATATTTTGTCCATCATTTTATTTCTCCCTTAAAAACCATCTAGATCATTATGCCATTTGTTTCTTTTCTACTTTGGTAAATATTAAAACCTAATTTCACAAGTACCGAGAAATTAGGCTTTAACTATTTCAAAATCGTTCACTCTTCTGCCTAATCAGAATGTTGTTTATTGGAACTTATCCTTGATACGCCTGCTCTAAAGTTTTAATGTCAATTTTCTTCATTTGGAGCAACGCCTTCATCATTCTTTCCGATTTTTCAGGATTGGAGTCGTTCACCATCTCGGTTAGACTTTCTGGGATGATTTGCCATGACACACCAAATTGATCTTTCAGCCAACCGCACACTTGCGCCTTTTCATCTCCGCCTTCCGAGAGTTTCCCCCAATAATAGTCCAATTCTTTTTGATCCTCGCAATGGATGATAAATGATATTGCCTCTGTGAATTTGAATTGAGGACCGCCATTTAATGCTACGAATGTTTGTCCTTCCAATTCAAATTCCACGGTCATCACAGAACCCATTGTCTTTCCATGGATTTGATTTCCTTCATTTCCATAGCTGGTGATTCTTCCGATCTTAGAATTTTCAAAGATGGATGTGTAGAACTTCGCAGCCTCTTCGGCTTGTGAATCAAACCAAAGGTTAGTGGTGATTTTTTGAATTTTGTTTTTCATGATTTTTCTCCTTTATTGTTTTCATCCTTGCTATTATGGTCAGGAAATGAGAATTGATTCGATAAGATAAGATAAGATTAAATACCTGGAAAGTACCCTTTCACTATACACCTTTTATCCTGAACCAAGATAATGATGTAAAGTTAGGTTGTGTTTTGTGTTTTCCAACCGATCATTTAACTAATCCCCTTAATCCTTTGCTTGTTACAATATCCTTCTCATGGTGATGGAAATACAAAAGGATATAGAAACTTTTCAACCGTGAAAAGTCCTATAT
>NZ_JBFUIQ010000116.1:0-12037 GCF_056401795.1 Peribacillus sp. P4_D6 | reverse complement strand
GGTTAAAAGCGGCGGTGGAAGCGATGCAAATGTCATTGCAGGCTTTGGCATCCCTACTGTCAATCTCGCAGTGGGCTATGAAGATATCCATACTACGAATGAAAGAATTCCAGTTGAGGAATTAACGAAGCTAGCTGAAATGGTCATCACTATCATCAAAGAAGTTTCAGGGGAATAATCACCCATAATAGGTCAAGATGTTCAAAGTATTGAAGGAATATATGTACAGTCATCAATGATATGATGGCTGTTTTTCTTGGAGTGGAAGCATCTTTCAGCGTGGTTACCAAAGATAAGTAGGGATACTTTAATAGAAATGTTTTTTATTTTTACAAGGATGTGACGGTCAAACATGAAGGACATGTATCCCAAAAATGGCAGGGTCATTCTCCATGTAGACATGAATAGTTTCTATGCTTCAGTGGAAATGTCATATGATGTTTCATTGAAAGGCAAACCGCTTGCCATTGCAGGGAATGTTGAAGAGAGAAGGGGCATAATCGTCACCTGCAGCTATGAGGCGAGGAAGTTCGGGGTTAAAACGACCATGCCGATTTGGCAGGCGAAAAAATTATGTCCTCAATTAGTCATTCAGAAACCGAATTTCGAGCGCTATCGAAAGGCATCACTGGCTATTTTCGATGTTTTGAGGCAATATACAGAGATGGTTGAACCGGTTTCGATTGATGAGGGGTATCTGGATATCAGTGAATGCGCCGAATTGGGTTCGCCTTTAGATATAGCCAATAGCATTCAGGAAAGAATTTTTAATACGATGGATCTCCCTTGCAGTATCGGGATTGCCCCTAATAAATTTTTGGCCAAAACGGCTTCTGATATGAAGAAACCTATGGGGATCACCGTGTTAAGGAAACGGGACATTCCGGAAAAGCTCTGGCCTTTACAAGTGGGCGAAATGCATGGCATCGGGGATAAGACATCGGAAAAGCTTCAAACTATCGGGATCATGACGATCAGGGACCTTGCACACGCCAATGATAGTCAACTTAAACAGCTTCTTGGGATCAATGGCATCCGTTTGAAAGATAGGGCTAATGGAATTGACCCAAGGGTAGTGGATCCCGAAGCGATTTTTGAGCATAAGAGCATCGGGAACTCGACAACTCTTCCGCATGACTCCGCCAATCAAAAAGAATTGATCGGTGTATTGGAAAAGCTATCCGGGAAAGTTGCCGTCCGCTTGAGAAATAAACGCCTCCTTGGTCAAAAAATAGGTGTGACGATCCGTTACAAAGACCGCCGGACAATTACGAGAAGCAGGACGGTTCCTAACCCAGTTTTTGAAAAAAAGGATATTTTGGATGAAGCTATCGATCTCTTCATGAAAAATTGGAATGGAGAAGGAATCAGGCTTCTTGGTGTCACAGCCTATGATGTCATCGAAAAAGAGTCGGCCTTCAAGCAACTGGATATTTTCTCCTTTCAAGAGGATGCAGAAAAAGAACCTCTGTATGATGCGATGGAACACTTGCAAAATAAGTACGGAGAAAATATTATTAAAAAGGGATTACCCTTGAAAAAACGTTCAATAGGAACAGACACTAGCTTCAGCAAAGATTTCTTTGAGCAATCCAGGAGGAATGATCCTTCTTTTGACAAAGAATAGCGTACAAGCTGTGTAAAGATAGAGAGAAGGGAAGATGAATCATGACAAAACAGCAGATTGGCGTTATCGGACTAGCTGTAATGGGCAAGAACCTTGCATTTAATATTGAAAGCAGGGGATATTCAATTTCCGTATTTAATCGCTCAGGATCAAAAACGGACGAGATGATGAAGGAAGCGGAAGGCAAAAACGTAACAGCCGCTTATACGCTTGAAGAATTCGTCAATTCTTTGGAAACACCACGCAAAATTTTATTGATGGTTAAAGCCGGAGCGGCAACGGATGCAACAATCGAGCAATTAAAACCGTTGCTTGAAAAAGGTGATATCGTTATTGATGGAGGGAATACCTTCTTCAAGGACACTCAGCGCCGCAATGAGGAGTTAAGCAAGCTTGGCATCCATTTCATCGGTACAGGCGTGTCAGGTGGGGAAGAAGGAGCTCTAACAGGTCCTTCCATCATGCCTGGAGGTCAAAAAGAAGCATATGAACTTGTTGCACCGATTTTGAAGGATATTTCAGCTAAGGTCGATGGTGATGCTTGCTGCACGTATATCGGACCGGATGGGGCAGGTCATTATGTTAAAATGGTACATAATGGTATTGAATACGGGGACATGCAATTGATTTCCGAATCTTATTTCCTTCTGAAAAATCTCCTTGGACTATCTGCTGAAGAATTCCATGAAGTCTTTACTGAATGGAATGAAGGGGAACTTGATAGCTATTTAATTGAAATTACTGCTGATATTTTCAAAAAATATGATGAGGAAACCGGCAAGCCGATGGTCGATGTCATTTTAGATAAAGCTGGCCAAAAAGGTACAGGTAAATGGACAAGTCAAAGTGCGCTTGATCTTGGTGTTCCGCTTCCAATCATTACGGAATCCGTGTTTGCCCGGTTTATTTCAGCAATCAAGGACGAGCGTGTCGAAGCGAGTAAAATCCTTCGTGGTCCAAAAACCGAATCATTTACAGGCGACAAAAAGGCTTTGATTGAAAGTATCCGCAAAGCACTTTATATGAGCAAAATCTGTTCATATGCACAAGGATTTGCACAAATGAAAGCAGCATCAGAAGAAAATGGCTGGAACTTGCAATACGGGGAAATCGCGATGATTTTCCGTGGCGGCTGTATCATTCGTGCACAATTCCTCCAAAAAATCAAGGAAGCGTACGATCGTGAAGCGAACTTGAACAATCTTCTTCTTGATCCTTACTTCCAAGGGATCGTCGAAAGTTACCAAGGAGCTTTACGTGAGGTAGTATCAACGGCTGTGATGAACGGAATCCCGGTTCCTTGCTTGTCTTCGGCACTTGCCTATTTCGACAGCTATCGTACAGAAACGCTGCCAGCCAACCTGATTCAAGCTCAGCGTGACTATTTTGGAGCTCATACTTACCAACGCATTGATAAAGAAGGAACGTTCCATACCGAATGGATGGAAAAATAAAAAGTTCAAGCCAGGCTTAAAGGGGATCCCCTTTAAGCCGGCTTTTTTGTTTCATCATGTAAAAAGGGGGCGCTTGGCGCCCCCTTTTATTACTATCTCCGATGCTCTACAAGATCAATGACCCCTAATACAACATGTGCCAAACCGAAACCAAAAACCGTATTAGCTACCATTTTGTTTGAACCCCGGGTCTGCTTCATTGCATAACCCGCAGCTGTCACGGCTGTGCCCAAGGCTGTTGGAATTAATCCTTCACGAATGTCCATCGTTTAATCCCTCCACATCGAAGTTAGCGGTACTGTCACTAAGCACCTTTTTTAGTGTATCCTCAGCAAAGGCTTACCATTCTTTATAGATAAGGGTAAAAATAGTAAAAACGAACTAGTTGTAAATAGTTCCAATTAATTTACCTTTTTTAGGGAAATCGTAGTATGATGTATGACATTCATTCCTGCTTTTTAGGTTTAAACACCTGTGGAAAAAGGAATATAAACATTGAAAGAGATGGGCGGACCGTAGGATACAGTAGGCAGGAAGAGAGAAGGAGCGGAGGACTTTATGTTCATCATCTGGTGGGCTGTAGCCATTTTTTTATTTTTCATTGCTTTAGAATTCGGTGTTTCATTTTGGCTTAATTCAGAAAAAGAGGAAGAAATGTCCAAGTCCAAGGAAATGTTTCATATTATCCGGAATAAATTGCTGAGGAAGAGTGTTTCATGAAGAAGAAGGGATGCAGATTCAAATCTGCATCCCTTTTTCTTTTCAATCATTATTTTCGTTTTTCTTGACTTGCCACCAAATATGTCCATCTTCCGCCAGGAGTTCATCGGATGCAAGTGGACCTGTTGATCCCGCTTCATAGTTAGGGAAAGACTCGTCTTTAGTATTTTCCCATGCATTGGAAATGGTATCGACGAACTTCCATGAGAGGGCAACCTCGTCCCAGTGTGTAAAGTTAGTAGCATCCCCGCGCATGCTGTCAAACAATAGCTTTTCATATGCCTCGGGAGAATTGATGTGTTCGATCCCTTTGTTCGAGACGGTCAGCTTCATTGGCTTTGTATTGGATGTCGTCCCGGATTTTTTGACATTTAAGTACAATGTGATACCCTCGTCAGGCTGGATATTGATGACGAGAAGATTCGGATTCAGCGTTTCTTCCGTTTTATAATACAGATTCATTGGAATATCTTTGAATTGAACAACGATATTCGTTGATTTGACATCCATTCTCTTACCGGTACGGATATAAAAAGGAACACCGGCCCAACGGAAGTTATCAATCATCAATTTACCCGCAACATAGGTCTCTGTGTTGGATTCGGGATTTACATTATGTTCATTTCGGTAGGCCGGAAGCGTTTGACCGTCTATCGTTCCTTCACCATACTGGCCACGAACGAAGTATTGGTTGACTTCGTCGACCTTCATTGGTCGAAGTGAACGCAATGCCCGTACTTTTTCGCTTCGAATCTCTTCAGTCGTCAAAGCGATCGGGGGTTCCATTGCAAGCAAGGCCACCATTTGCAGCAGGTGGTTTTGGACCATATCCCTTAGGGCACCGCTGGTTTCATAATAACGCCCGCGTTCTTCAACGCCGAGTGTTTCGCTTGAAGTAACCTGGATATTGGATATATATCTGTTATTCCATAGCGGCTCGAAAAGGGCATTGGAAAAACGGATGACCTCGATATTTTGTACCATTTCTTTACCTAAATAATGATCGATGCGGTAAATTTCATCTTCAGCGAATGCAGTCCGAATCTGCTCATTCAATTGTTGTGCTGTTTCAAAACTGTGTCCAAATGGCTTCTCGATGACCAGGCGTTTATATCCATCCGTGTCACTCAGGCCTTGAGCTTTAATCTGTTCGGCAATCGTTCCGAAAAACTCAGGTGCCATCGCCAAATAGAAGATCCTGTTTCCTTCTAATTGATATTGTCCGTCTAATTGTTCGGCAATGTCTTTTAATTGCAAGTATGATTCCGAACTTGAGACGTCATGGGAGTGATAATGGAAATGGGAAATGAATTCATCGACCTTTTCTTGCGCATGTCCGAACGTAAGAATCGAGTCCTTGACACTTGTTTGGAACTCCTCGTTCGTCAATGGCCTCCTTGCCACACCGACGACCGCGAACTTATTGATTTTCTCTTTTTGAAATAGTCGATATATGGAAGGAAACAATTTCCTTTTCGCTAAATCTCCGGTAGCACCAAAAATCATGATCAATGCTGTGGGTTTATTGTTTTCTGTCATGTTTAAAACCTCAACTTTCCGTTAAATCTGTCTATAAAGTTGGAATTCCCGAATGTGTACCAATTTCTAATTTTACGTTTAGCTTTCCCTCAAAGCAATCAATTTGCGCATTTTTTCTCTATATTTCATTAAAAGTTTAATTTGGTTTCTGTTTTAATGGGCCATAAATGAAAGAGCACCTTGGTTATGCTATAGTTAAGTCATAAAGTATTTGCAACGGAGGTAGTATGAGTGGATTTCGTTTTATTGGGTACAGGCGCTGGGGTTCCGGCTAAAGCGCGTAATGTGACATCAATCGCCCTTCAATTATTGGAAGAACGTGGGACGGTTTGGTTATTCGATTGTGGGGAAGCAACACAGCATCAAATATTAAAAACGGCAGTCAAACCGCGAAAGGTTGAAAAGATCTTCATCACCCATTTACATGGTGACCACATCTTCGGACTGCCTGGTTTTTTAAGCAGCAGATCTTTTCAGGGCGGAGTGGATAAATTGACCGTATATGGTCCACAAGGCATAGATTCATTCATTAAGACGAGCTTACAGGTGAGTGGGACTCATTTAAAATATCCCTTGGAAATCATCGAAATAGAAGAAGGCAAAGTGTTTGAGGACGAACAATTCACAGTGACGGCCAAGTCGCTTGATCATGGCATTTACAGCATCGGTTATCGGATTGTGGAAAAAGATCGTCCGGGTAGCCTGCTGGTCGACCGGCTGCGTTCCGAAGGTGTGAAGCCGGGGCCTCTTTTTAAAGCATTGAAAAATGGACAAACGGTCTGTCTCGACGATGGCCGTGTCATAAATGGGAAGGACTATATCAGTACTCCGAAAAAAGGCCGGATCATCACGATTCTTGGTGATACAAGAATGTGCAGCAATGCGCTCATTCTTGCTGAATCGGCGGATTACCTTGTTCATGAAGCTACATTTTCAGCGGAAGAATCTGAAATGGCATCAGCCTATTATCATTCGACCACCGTTCAGGCTGCAGAAACGGCCTTGAAAGCGGGAGCTAAGCATCTAATCCTTACGCATATCAGTTCACGGTATACTCCAGAGGATGCTGAGAGGCTAAAAGAGGAAAGCAAAGCAATCTTTGCAAATACGATCATGGGTGAAGATCTGATGGCGATTAAAGTTCCTTTGTATTCAGAGGAATCGGGCAGCTGAAATCAAAGCCAATGTTTGATATAATTAATCAATTGTTCATTGGATATTTAAAGGAGTGTAAATATGACTGACAAAAGTGACCTACATACTAAAGCAATGGATTTTCTGCTAAAAACAAGCCGGACTTTTTTCATTCCAATCAGTTATCTTCCAAAGGGATTGCAAGAGGGTATTGGAGCTGCATACCTTTGCATGCGCGCCATCGATGAGATCGAAGACCACCCAAGTCTTCCTGCAGATAGTAAGGTTTCTTTGTTACAGGCCCTTAGTGAGCTGCCGGATGCGGATTTCAAGGAAGAGAATCTTCAAAAGTTATTTGAACCATATAAGGATGAACTGCCCGAGGTGACCCTGTTTCTTTCGGACTGGGTTGAATTTTGTCCACCCGGTGCAAAAGATAAAGTCTTGGAGTCAACAAAGGAAATGGCCGAAGGCATGGCAAAATGGGTTATTAAGGACTGGCAAATCCATAATGAAGAGGAACTCGATGATTACACTTATTATGTTGCAGGTTTAGTCGGGGTCATGCTGTCTGATATGTGGAACTGGTACGATGGAACCGAAACGGACCGTGAACTTGCCATCGCATTTGGCCGTGGACTCCAAACGGTCAATATCCTGCGTAACCGCGAGGAAGATGCAGAACGTGGTGTGAACTTTTATCCGGATGGCTGGGGTTTCGACGAGATGCTTGCCCATACGGAGCGTAATCTTGCATTAGCCGATGCGTACATTGAAGAGATTGAAACGAAGGACATTATCCAATTCTGTAAAATACCTTTGGAATTGGCAAAAGCTACATTGAAAGCCCTAAAAGAAGGTAAAGAAAAAATTGATCGGGCTACCGTTACCGAAATTGTCAGCCAGGTTGTCGAGCATTGATTTTTCAAAAAGCTGCTGTGAAAGTTACCATACCTTTCACAGCAGCTTTTTTCATGTTTTACATGCAGAACTCAAAAAATTCTAAAAAGTTAAAAAATATATTGGAATAATTGGGACTAAACGATTATAATTTAGGAAATAAAAGCGAAAAAAGCTGGCGTCGTTAGAAAAACATTATTTTAAATAAGGAAAAAGCGGGGGGAAAATATGAAAAAGAAATTATATTCAACTGCAGCCATGACATTGGTCGCAGGTTTATTATTGGCTGGGTGTGGAAATGAAAAGGAAAAAGATGCGGCAAAGGATGAAAGCGGAAAGGCTACCTTTAACATTGGGGTAACACAAATCGTTCAGCATGATTCCTTGGATCAAGCATATGAAGGCTTCCAGGCGGCATTGAAGGATAGTGACATCAATGCTAAATATGATCTTCAAATTGCTCAGGGTGACCAAAACAACAGCCAAACGATTGCCAATAACTTCGTTGGGGATAAAGTGGATCTGATATTTGCGAATTCGACTCCTAGTGCTCTAAGTGCTTTAAATGCGACCAAGGATATTCCGATCGTCTTTACATCGGTTACCGATCCTGTAGCAGGGGAGCTTGTCACTTCTTTGGAAAAACCAGGCGGAAATGTGACGGGTACGACGGATTCCCATCCTGAAGCCATTGCCAAGTCAATGAAATTTCTAGCGGAAGAGCTTGGCGCCAAAACGATTGGAACGGTTTATAACACAGGGGAGCAAAATTCTGTCGTCCAAATAAAGAATGTTAAGGCGGAAGCGAAAAAAGCTGGATTGAAAGTCGTGGAAGCGTCCGTCTCGACTTCAGCGGATGTTAAACAGGCAACGGAATCATTAATCGGAAAAGCGGATGCTTTCTATATCATTACTGATAATACAGTTGTCTCTGCACTGGAATCGGTCATTTCCGTGGCAAATGATCAAGATATCCCCTTATTTGTCGGCGAGCTTGATTCCGTGAATGCTGGCGGTTTTGCAGCATATGGCTTCAGTTACTATGACATTGGTTATGAAGCGGGGCAAAAAGCGGTTGAAATCCTGAAGGATGGTAAAAAACCTGGAGATATCCCGGTTCAATATCCACAAAAACTGAAATTGGTCATCAATGAAAAAGCAGCAAAAGATATGGGTGTTGAAATAAAAGAAGAATGGAAAGCAGATGCTGAGTTTGTAAAATAAACTCTGCTTTTGTTCGGGGAAGGAAGAAAAAAATGTTCTCAGCCTTATTCAACTCTTTTGAGTCGGGAATGATTTATGCGATCATGGCACTAGGTGTTTATTTAACATTCAGGATTCTCGACTTCCCGGATATGACTGTGGAAGGCAGTTTTGTGACAGGGGCCTCTGTTGCCGCGATTATGATCGTTAACGGTTACTCGCCGATCGTTGCCACGTTGAGTGCCATGGTGGCAGGGTTCATCGCTGGGACGATAACGGGGTTCCTGCATACGAAAGGGAAAATCAATCCTCTCTTGGCGGGTATCTTAATGATGATTGCGCTCTACTCGATCAATTTGAGGATCATGGGTGCATCCAACATTCCGTTGCTTTCCCAAACAACCATTATCACGAATATCCAGGATGCCTGGGCTGGCACCGGGTTGGACAATTTGTTGAATGGTCTTTTATCATTCGTGGGTCTCGGTGACAGCCTGCCGAAAACGTGGGCCATATTAATCGTTATGCTGATTGTGGCTGTAGTCATCCAAGCAGGAATGTCAGCCTTTTTAAAAACGGAAATTGGTCTTGCCTTACGGGCGACTGGTGATAATGAGGCCATGGTCAAGAGTTTTTCCGCCCATACCGGCAACATGAAGATCCTGGGACTTGCAATCGGAAATGCACTAGTGGCTTTTTCGGGATCCTTGGTTGCCCAATATAACGGTTTTAGCGATATAGGCATGGGGATTGGAATCATTGTCATCGGATTGGCATCCGTCATAATCGGTGAGGCTCTATTCGGGGCAAAAACGATTGCACGTGCTACGCTGGCAGTCATAGGAGGGGCGATCATTTACCGAATCGTCGTAACTTTGGCACTTCGCGTTGAATTCCTTGAAACGGGTGATGTTAAATTAATTACGGCACTTATTGTGGTCGGGGCACTTGTCATTCCTAAAATTTCTGATAAGCAAAAGGAAAAAACCCGGAAGAAAAGGCGGCTTAAAGAAATACAGATGCGCCATGATGGGACTTTACCGAAAGGGAGGGAAGAATATGCTTCAGTTAAATCAGATTTATAAAGTGTTCAATGAGGGAACGCCAGATGAAAAGTTAGCCCTTGGAAATCTGGAACTGCAGATGACAAAAGGTGAATTTGTAACAGTCATCGGAAGTAATGGAGCAGGTAAATCGACGTTGATGAATATGATTTCCGGTAAAATTCTCCCTGATGCAGGTGAAGTCATCATCGATGGTGAAAACGTATCGGCCATTGAAGAACATGCCCGTGCCAAAATGATTGGCCGTGTTTTTCAGGATCCCATGCTGGGGACGGCACCGCATATGACTATTGAAGAAAATATGGCGATTGCCTATGGCAGAACCAATAAAAGAGGTTTAGGCTTTGGGGTGACAAAAAAACGGAAAGAACTTTTTAAAGAGTGTTTGGGCACCCTTCATTTAGGCTTGGAAAATCGGATGACTGCAAAAGTGGGATTATTGTCAGGAGGGGAGCGCCAGGCACTATCATTGCTGATGGCGACCTTCACCGACCCTAAAATCCTGCTACTTGACGAACATACAGCAGCACTTGATCCTTCACGGGCAGAGCTCGTTACAAACCTGACGAAGGAAATCGTCGAAAAGAACCAGTTAACGACGTTGATGGTGACTCATAATATGCAGCAGGCAATCGATCTTGGAAATTCCTTGATTATGATGGATAAGGGACAGATCATTTTTGAAGCCAGAGGCGCTGAAAAGCAGAAGCTAACCGTCGAAAAACTGCTTAACGAATTCCAACGCATCAAAGGCGAAAAAATGATCAATGACCGTGCAGTGTTGATTTAAAATGATGAAAAGGCCCGACCCAGGTGAGTTTAATCTTGGGTCAGGGCCTTTTTATTTTGGGGTAATTAATAAGATCGGGTCCTATTTTTGAAGAGATGCTTTGCCTAACAAAAATGGTTATTCTTGGGGTGCTCATGAAAGATCTTGATAATAGATGTCAATCGCTGTCGGCTGTGCTCCATGATGAACTATCGTTCTTTCTGTTTCCGAAAATCATTTTTATGAATGGCCTTTTCTTCGTCTTTTTAGTGGCAGCAGCCTCTTCAGCCGCGAGGAAATAATCAAAGTGCTGGCCCGTTGGTGTTTCTAACGCTTCGATACGGGCTTCAAGCTTTTTAACGAGTTTGTGCATTTCTTCCATTTCACTTCTGTGCTGTAAAAGCTGATAGGATACAACATCGTCCGCTTTTGTTTTCAGGCCATTTTCCAGCCTGATGACCCGTTCAAGCAGTTGATCATGTTCTTTATTCGGTTCGGAGTGTTTCTGAAGGGCTGCTTTTCTAATCTTTTTCTCTGAGATGCTGACCTTTTGGAGAATGATGCCCTCGTTCAGCTGATCTTGGATTTTTCTCAATAATGCAATGTCTTCATCCGAAAACTGGTAGTGGCCAAGCTGATTCCGTTCTACTTCCATGTTCAATTGGGTGACCCAGCGTTGAATCGTACTATGGGAAACATTCAGTAACCGGGCAACTGCGCTTGTATTCATCGAGATTCCCCCTTTTGCTTGTTGAATTCGATAAGTATGGGGGAATTCCTTTACAGATGACAAAACATGTATTCATTCGGCAAAGAAAGTGGAATTCCTACGTAATTTGCATGGGGGGCAATCCAAGGCGGAATTCCCCGTGGAGCTGCTTTTTGCAAAGTGGTCTTTAAGAAGCATTTGCTATGGTGTGGGTGATGGTCAATCAAGCTAAAAAGGGAAAAGTGATCCAGATGTCGAATTTACCCTTAAAACATGGAAAAGGAGGACTAGCATGAACAGGATCAACATTATAACTTTAGGTGTCAGGGATATTACTCAATCATTAAGGTTTTACCGGGACGGGTTGGGATTCCGTACATTGATTAAAGAGGACGATCCCGCAATCGTTTTTTTTAATAATGCCGGTACGAAACTTGCTTTGTATCCTATAGAGGAGCTAGCAAAAGACATTAATGAGATGGAACCGCCTAAGAAAAATGGTTTCCCGGGTCTTACACTCGCTTATAATGCTAAATCAATTGAAGAAGTGGATGAAGTGATCAACAGGGCTGAAAATGCTGGGGGAACAATCGAGAAATCACCTCAGCATGTTTTTTGGGGAGGATACAGCGGATATTTTTCAGATCCCGATGGTTACTATTGGGAGGTTGCGTATTCGAAGGACTGGAGTTTCGATGAAAATGATATGCTGATTATAAAGTAACGCTCACTTCAGAAGATTTACCCCTTTATAAGGCGTATGGATCATAAAAAGGGCTGTTGCCTGCCACTGCTGCAGGAGTGGCCAGGCAACAGCCGATCATCATCATGAGGCTTACTGCGAAACTACATATTTGGCCAGTTCTTTACTTATTTGATTGCCCATTCGCTTCGATTGCTCTGTCGCTTCTTGTACAC
>NZ_JBFUIQ010000115.1:0-12208 GCF_056401795.1 Peribacillus sp. P4_D6 | reverse complement strand
GGAAGGAGAAGAAATCATGTTTCGAAATGTAGCGGAATTAGTAGAATTAGCTGAATCAAAGCAGAAAAAAATTTCAACGCTGATGATCGAGCAGGAAATGGAAGTAACGGGAAAAAGCCGTGAAGAAATCATCCGCCAGATGGGAGTCAACCTGGATGTAATGGAACAGGCAGTTGAAAAAGGACTTCAAGGTGTACGGTCCGTTTCCGGCCTGACGGGAGGGGATGCAGTCCTTCTTCAGAATTACATTAAATCCGGAAACTCCTTATCCGGTGAACTGCTGTTGGATGCGGTAAGCAAAGCCGTGGCAACAAACGAAGTGAACGCAGCCATGGGGACGATTTGTGCGACACCCACTGCCGGATCTGCTGGTGTTGTGCCTGGTGCGCTTTTCGCTTTGCAAAATAAATTAAAACCGAATCGGGAACAGAAAATAGAGTTCCTATTTACAGCAGGGGCGTTTGGTTTTGTAGTAGCGAATAATGCTTCGATTTCTGGAGCCGCAGGGGGCTGTCAGGCGGAGGTCGGTTCTGCTTCGGGTATGGCAGCGGCAGCCATCGTTGAAATGGCAGGAGGGACACCGGCACAAAGTGCAGAAGCGATGGCAATCACATTAAAGAACATGCTTGGTCTTGTGTGTGATCCTGTTGCTGGGCTTGTGGAGGTGCCTTGTGTGAAGCGTAATGCCATGGGTGCAGCCAATGCCATGGTTGCAGCAGATATGGCTTTAGCGGGTATCACAAGCCGCATACCATGTGATGAAGTAATTGATGCGATGTATAAAATCGGGCAAACGATGCCATCTGCTCTTAKGGAAACTGCACAAGGAGGTTTAGCGGCTACACCGACTGGGCGGGAGTTGGAAGCGAAAATCTTTGGCTTACCGCTAAATAAGAAGTGAACTCGACTTTACGCGAACCCATTACCGCAGTAAAAGGCATTGGGGCCGAAACGGCAGCAGCTTTGGGGGAAATGGAGATCCATACCGTCGCGGATCTCCTTGAGCACCTCCCATATCGCTATGAAGATTACCGGTTGAGGGATTTAGAAACGGTCGAGCATGATGAACGGGTTACTGTAGAAGGCAAAGTTCATACGGTACCTATGTTAGGGTACTTCGGAAAGAAAAAATCCAGGCTCACGATTAAAGTTTTGACTGGAAGATATTTAATAAATGTCATTTTTTTTAACCAGCCTTATCTGAAGCCGAAGCTTGCGATAGGCGAAACCGTAACGGTAACGGGAAAGTGGGATCGTCATCGTCAAACCATTACAGGCTCGGAATGCCATGTTGGTGACCGGAGCCGGGAGAAAGAGTTCGAACCGGTGTACTCAGTGAAGGGCAGCATTACCGTCAAAGGGCTCCGCCGCTTCATCTCCAATGCATTTTCTGAATATGGGACAATGATAGAAGAAAATCTGCCCCCGCAATTATTGGCGGCATACAAACTGATGCCGCGTAATGATGCTCTTCGTACCATGCATTTCCCTCAATCGGCCAATGAGATGAAGAAGGCCCGACGCCGTTTTGTGTATGAAGAATTTTTATTGTTTCAACTTAAAATGCAGGCACTTCGTAAAGTACAGCGGGAGCAGTCAAAAGGAATAGGCCAGGAGTTTGACATGGAGCGGCTGGAAGCCTTTGTTGAAACCCTCCCTTTTCCTTTGACGAACGCTCAGAATAGGGTCGTCGAGGAAATAATGAATGACATGAAGTCTCCCTACAGGATGAACCGTCTGCTTCAAGGGGATGTCGGGTCTGGGAAAACGGTGGTTGCCGCCATATGCCTGAAGGCGACGATTACAGCAGGTTTCCAAGGTGCACTTATGGTCCCGACGGAAATCTTGGCTGAGCAGCATACACAATCGCTGAAAGCCATGTTGGAACCTAGTGGAGTAAAGGTCGCATTGTTGACAAGTTCGGTAAAAGGCAAAAAGCGCAAGGAATTATTGCAAATGCTGGAATCCGGGGAGCTGGATCTTTTGATAGGAACTCATGCATTGATTCAAGATGAAGTGAATTTCCGGAACTTAGGTCTTGTCATAACGGATGAACAACATCGTTTCGGAGTGGAGCAGCGCCGCATCCTTCGTGAAAAAGGTACCAATCCAGATGTACTTTTCATGACGGCTACACCAATTCCGCGAACTCTCGCAATTACAGTGTTTGGGGAAATGGACGTCTCGACGATCGATGAAATGCCTGCCGGGCGTAAAGCGATAGAGACCTATTGGGCGAAACACCAAATGCTTGATCGGATCTTATCCTTTGTCGAAAAGGAACTAAAGAAAGGGAGACAGGCTTACGTCATCTGTCCATTGATTGAGGAGTCGGAGAAACTCGATTCTTTACAGAATGTTCTTGATGTTCATGCAATGCTGACACAATACTTTGCGAACAGGTACAAAGTGGGTCTTATGCATGGACGGCTGCCTGCGGATGAAAAGGAAGAAGTGATGCAGCAGTTCAGTGCCAATGAAGCGCAAATCCTTGTTTCCACGACGGTCGTCGAGGTTGGGGTGAATGTTCCAAATGCAACGGTAATGGTCATTTATGATGCGGAGCGCTTTGGACTTTCACAGTTGCACCAGCTGCGCGGAAGGGTTGGGCGGGGGAGCGATCAGTCCTTTTGCATCCTGCTGGCTGATCCGAAAACGGAAGTCGGCAAAGAGCGGATGAAAATCATGACTGAGACAAACGATGGTTTTGCCCTTTCCGAAAAAGATTTGGAACTCCGTGGACCTGGGGACTTCTTCGGTAAAAAACAAAGCGGCCTTCCCGAATTCAAGGTAGCCGACATGGTCCATGATTACAGGACCCTTGAAGTGGCAAGGATGGATGCAGCAAAATTGATTGCCTCCCAAAGCTTTTGGCATTCCCCGGAGTATGCACCTTTGCGAGACTATTTAGAGGGAACGGGAGTATTTACAGGAGAAAAGCTGGACTGAACTGAATAAAAAACCAATAGCAGATTGTGAGATTTTACGCAATATCTTGCAATCTGTTTTTAAAATATATATACTACTATTAGTACCTAGTCATAATACTACGGATGGTGACCTTCAAATGCGAAGAAATAAGAAGGAACGCCAGCAATTATTAATCGAAACGATTAAACAGAATCCTTTTGTAACGGATGAGGAGCTGGCTGAAAAATATTCGGTGAGCGTCCAGACCATTAGGCTTGACCGTCTTGAATTATCGATACCGGAACTGCGTGAACGGATTAAAAGCGTGGCCGAGAAAAAATTCAGTGACGAAATCAGGGCATTGCCTTTGGATGAAATCATCGGGGAAGTAATTGATCTTAATTTAGATGATAATGCAATTTCGATTTTGGATATAAATAAAGAGCATGTCTTTAAGCGGAATGGAATCGCAAGGGGACATCACCTTTTTGCCCAAGCAAACTCATTGGCTGTGGCAGTCATAAATGATGAATTGGCATTAACTGCGAAAGCATCCATTTTATTCACTCGTTCTGTAAAGGAAAATGAAAGAGTGGTAGCTAAAGCGAGGGTTAAAAACGTGGACCACACCAACGATCGTTCCGTGGTGGAGGTTAGAAGCTACGTAGGTAATGAACTGGTTTTTAAAGGCGAGTTCGAAATGTATCGCTCTTAACTTGCTAGTAAAGGATGAAAAAAATGAAGATAACGATAGATGCAATGGG
Organism: Peribacillus sp. P4_D6; assembly: GCF_056401795.1. NCBI lineage: Bacteria > Bacillati > Bacillota > Bacilli > Caryophanales > Bacillaceae > Peribacillus > Peribacillus sp. P4_D6. Next base: position 8,534 of record NZ_JBFUIQ010000115.1, on the reverse strand, counting down.
TGGCGATAATGCTCCCAAGGCACAGGTTTTGGGAGCGATGAAAGCTGTCGAGGCTTTTTCCGATGTGGAAATTACCTTGATAGGCAATGAATCCGAGATTAACCAATACTTAGCGAAGCATGGCCGAATAAGGGTTATACATACTGATGAAAAAATATTAAGTACCGATGAACCTGTTCGTGCGGTTCGCCGCAAGAAAAGCGCTTCGATGGTATTGGCTGCACAGCAAGTGGCTGACGGAGAAGCGGACGCATGCATTTCTTCAGGCAATACGGGGGCGCTGATGGCTGCAGGTTTGTTTGTGGTCGGAAGGATAGAAGGCATTGAACGTCCGGCATTGGCTCCCACCCTTCCGACGATCGATGGCAAGGGTTTTGTATTACTGGATGTAGGCGCGAACTCCGATGCGAAACCGGAGCATCTCCTTCAATTCGCCATAATGGGGTCTGTTTATGCCCAAAAAGTGCGGGGAATCGAAAAGCCCCGTGTCGGATTACTTAATATCGGAACAGAAGAAAAAAAAGGGAATGAACTGACTAAGCATGCCTTTACATTACTGCAGCAATCATCGGAGATATCCTTTATAGGTAACGTAGAGGCAAGGGACCTCCTAAACGGGCCGGCGGACGTTGTTGTGACGGACGGCTTCACGGGAAATATGGTGTTAAAGACTCTTGAAGGTACTGCTATGGGCGTATTCAAAATGGTGAAAGCTGCCTTGATGAGCAACCTCAAAAGTAAGTTGGCTGCAGCAATGGTAAAGCCCGAACTAAAAGTCATAAAAAATAAAATGGATTACTCGGAGTATGGCGGTGCTGGCCTCTTCGGTTTGAAGGCACCTGTCATTAAGGCGCATGGTTCTTCAGATTCGAATGCGGTCTATAATGCTATACGCCAGACTCGCGATATGGTTGGAAATGACGTCATATCGACAATTGCGGAGACAATAGAAAAACAATAATAAATCATAGAGGCAGGGGAGTAACAGATGGGTAAAATTGCTTTTGTCTTTCCAGGACAAGGATCACAATCAATAGGAATGGGGCATGGCTTATTTAAGGAAAAAGAGCGTGCTCAGCAAATTTTTCGATCAGCAGATGAAAAACTTGATTTTCCGCTTACGGAATTGATCTTTAATGGCACACAACAAGAATTAACGGTGACTTATAATGCACAGCCAGCCTTATTGACTACGAGTTATGCTTTTGTCAAGGAGTTGGAAGAAGCGGGAATCAAACCCGATTATACTGCCGGGCACAGTTTAGGTGAATATACGGCATTAGTGGCATCTGGTGCAATTTCTTTCGAAGATGCCGTATATACAGTGCGTAAACGCGGTGAATTCATGGAAGCTGCGGTACCGAATGGTCAAGGCTCAATGGCTGCGATTTTGGGAATGGACCGTGAAGCTCTATCTGAAGTCACTTCTGAAATTACGGCCACAGGTGAATCCGTTCAATTGGCCAATATTAATTGTCCAGGGCAAATCGTCATTTCAGGCACCTCCGAAGGGGTTAAACTTGCAAGTGCAAAAGCCAAGGAAAATGGGGCTAAACGGGCTCTTCCTCTTGAAGTGAGTGGACCGTTCCATTCTGAATTAATGAAACCGGCAGCAGAAAAGTTACAGGGTGTCCTTGATGAAGTAAGCTTCAAACAGGCAGAAATTCCTGTCATTTCAAACGTAACGGCTAAGCCCATTACAGCACCTGCCGAAATAAAAGAAAAATTAATCGAACAGCTGTATTCACCGGTCCTTTGGGAGGACAGTGTGAAAAATCTACTTGAATTGGGCGTGGATACGTTCATCGAGGTTGGCCCAGGGAAAGTGTTGGGCGGATTGATAAAGAAAATTGATCGTTCCGTTCAAATTCATTCGGTATCCGATATAGACACTCTAACTAAAACAATTGAAACATTGAAGGGGGTACAAGCATGATCCTCGAAGGTAAAAAAGCGCTTGTAACGGGAGCATCACGAGGTATTGGCAGGGAAGTTGCATTGGAACTTGCCCGACAGGGAGCAGACGTTGCCATTAACTATTCCGGCAGTGAAGCTAAAGCGAATGAAGTGGTTGATGAAATCAAGGCATTGGGCCGAAAAGCATTCGCCATCCAATGCGATGTTGCAAATAGTGAATCGGTGACAAGCATGATCAAAGAGGTCGTCGAACAATTTGAAAGAGTGGATATCCTGGTTAATAATGCCGGCATCACACGTGATAACCTATTGATGCGCATGAAAGAAGATGAATGGGATTCTGTGATCAATACGAATCTTAAAGGCGTGTTCCTATGCACCAAAGCTGTCACAAGGCAAATGATGAAGCAGCGCAGCGGCAGGATCATCAATATGGCATCGATCGTCGGCGTCAGCGGAAATGCAGGGCAGGCTAATTATGTAGCGGCTAAAGCTGGTGTCATCGGTTTGACTAAAACGACGGCAAAGGAACTTGCATCAAGAGGCATTACGGTCAATGCGATTGCCCCAGGTTTCATCTCAACGGATATGACTGGGGAATTGCCTGAAGACGTCCAAAAAGCCATGCTGGACCAAATTCCGCTTGCACGTTTCGGTGACCCTAAAGATATTGCTGCAGTGGCGTCTTTCCTTGCTTCCGATGCAAGCAAATATATGACTGGGCAAACTCTTCATGTAGATGGCGGCATGGTCATGTAAGTTTTCTTTGATTTTTTTCGAAATTAATTTATAATGTCTTGAGGGGAGGTGAACACATTGGCAGATGTATTAGAAAGAGTAACTAAAATCGTTGTAGATCGTTTGAACGTAGAAGAATCAGAGGTAAAACTTGAAGCTTCTTTCAAAGAAGATCTTGGTGCCGATTCCCTTGATGTAGTTGAACTAGTCATGGAATTCGAAGACGAGTTTGATATGGAAATTTCGGACGATGACGCTGAAAAAATCGCCACAGTAGGTGATGCTGTGAATTACATACAAAGCACTATGTAATGAATTGTCATTTGACTAAAAGCTCCGTTTTTTAACGGGGCTTTCTCTTATTGCTTAAAGAAGTTTGATTCAGCGGCAGATAACGGAATGAGCATGTTCACGGGTATGCTCCGCCTGCATGCAGTGTCTTTTGCCTTTAGTTTTCTTTAAGCGGATAATCATGTATGATGGTACATAGGAAAGCTTGACAGGAATTCCTGCCAGGTTTCTTTTTATGTATTGGAAAAATATGCTTTTTGAACCGTGGAGGGTTTTGTGTGATGCGTAGGAACGGAAATAATCGTAAACCATCAATCAAGGAAAATAAATTCAAACAGTTGCAAGAAAATCTGGGTTTTCATTTTAAAGATGAAAATTTATTGAAACAAGCTTTTACACATTCATCTTATGTGAATGAGCATCGCCGTAAGCCTTATGAAGATAATGAAAGGCTTGAATTCTTGGGGGACGCTGTACTTGAACTGACCATCTCTAAATACTTATATCAAAAATATCCGATGATGAGCGAAGGTGAACTTACCAAACTAAGGGCAGCCATTGTGTGTGAGCCTTCACTTGTTGCTTTTGCCAATAGCCTTTCTTACGGGGAATATGTATTACTCGGAAAAGGGGAAGAAATGACAGGTGGAAGGGAACGCCCTGCCATGCTTGCGGATGTATTCGAAGCCTATATTGGTGCTTTGTACCTTGATCAAGGATTAGAGCCAGTTGTGCAGTTTTTGACGAATGTCGTGTTTCCGAAGATAGACGAGGGTGCTTTTTCTCATGTGATGGATTATAAGAGCCAGCTTCAGGAGCTGATCCAGCGCGATGCAATCGGTGTCCTGCAATATAAGATCTTGCAGGAAAAAGGACCGGCCCATAATCGGGAGTTTGTTTCGACGGTCTCACTGAATGGGGAAGAACTTGGCTCTGGAATAGGAAAGTCCAAAAAAGAAGCGGAGCAGCATGCAGCCGAGCATGCATTGATCGTTTTAAAAGAAAAAAATCAACAAGATAGTTGAACAGTAGAGGGGGAAAGGTCATGTTCCTCAAACGTTTGGACGTTGTAGGATTTAAATCTTTCGCAGAGAAAATTTCGATAGATTTTGTACCTGGTGTCACGGCAGTGGTTGGACCAAACGGAAGCGGTAAAAGTAATGTGACCGACGCAGTCCGGTGGGTCCTTGGAGAGCAGTCTGCGAAATCACTGCGTGGAGCAAAAATGGAAGATATCATCTTTTCGGGAAGTGACACGAGGAAAGCGTTGAATTTTGCGGAAGTATCATTGACCCTTGATAACGAGACCAATTCCCTGCCGATCGACTTTCATGAAGTCAGTGTGACAAGACGTGTATATCGATCGGGAGAAAGTGAATTTTTCATTAATAATCAAGGTTGCCGTCTGAAAGACATCATAGACCTTTTCATGGATTCCGGTCTTGGGAGGGAAGCGTTTTCCATCATCAGCCAAGGGAAAGTAGAAGAAATCCTTAGCAGTAAGGCTGAAGAAAGACGAGTGATTTTTGAAGAAGCGGCCGGTGTCCTGAAGTATAAAACGAGAAAGCGAAAAGCGGAATCGAAGCTGACGGAAACACAGGATAATTTAAACCGTGTCCATGATATCCTCCATGAATTGGAGGGGCAGGTGGAGCCGTTAAAAATTCAGTCTTCCCTCGCCAAGGAATTTTTGGCGAAGAAAGACGAACTAGAGCAAATAGAAGTGGCTTTAACCGTTTATGAAATTGAAGAGCTTTATGAAAAATGGGAAAAACTATCACAGGAACTTGAAAAACATAATGAAATGGAACAGCAAATGGCAGGAAAGCTTCAGGACAGGGAAGCGCATCTCAAAAAGCTAAGGGATAGTCTTGCGACGCTTGAGACATCGATCAATGGCCTTCAGGAGATTCTCCTGAATGCCAGCGAAGAACTTGAAAAGCTTGAAGGCCGTAAAGAAGTTTTGAAAGAACGGAAAAAAAATGCCGCCCAAAACAAGTCACAGYTGGAAAAAGCGATTGTGGAAGGTGAGGCTGCTGTCGAGCGTTTGTCTTTGCAAAAGGAAAGGGAAACGGAAATCCTGCATGCACTGAACTTGGAAGTGAAAGGGATATCTGAAACCTTACATGAAAAACAAAAAAGCCTCGGCCTATTCAATAGTGATATCGAAGCGGTGATCGAAGCGAAAAAGAGTGACTATATCGAGTGGCTGAACAAGCAGGCCTCGGCCAAAAACGAAAAACAATACCTGCTTCAGCAGCTTGAGCAGCAGGAACATAAAAATTCAAAACTTGATATGGAAAATGAAAAGTTCTTAACTGAAAGAATGGATATCACTGCTAAAAAAATGGAATATTCACAGCTGATGGACAATATGACCAAGCAGCTTGAAGAGCATGTCACTTATTTCCGAAATCAGCAGAATAAATTGAATGCGGCAAAAGATACGTATCAAAAACAAGAAACCACCCTTTATAAGGCCTATCAATTCCTTCAACAGGCTAAATCGCGTAAGGAACTGCTTGAAGAAATGGAAGATGATTATGCAGGCTTCTTTCAGGGTGTAAAAGAGGTTTTGAAAGCGAAAGAGACCCTTCGAGGCATTGAAGGGGCAGTTGCGGAATTGATAAAGGTTCCAAAGGAGTATGAAACGGCCATTGAAACGGCTTTGGGCGGAGCGATGCAGCATGTTGTCGTGGAACGCGAAGAGCATGCACGGGAAGCCATTTCCTTCTTGAAGAAAAATAGGTACGGGCGTGCGACTTTCTTGCCTTTATCAGTCATAAAGGCAAGAGAGATATCAGCTAACCAATTATCGATGCTGAAGAGCCATTCAGCTTTTGTAGGGACTGGTTCCTCATTGATCCAATATGATGATAGGCATGCAGCGATTGCTGAAAACCTATTAGGAACAGTGATTATCACCACAGATTTAAAAGGGGCAAATGACCTGGCGAAAATGATGCAGCACCGTTTCCGCTTCGTAACACTTGAAGGGGATATCGTCAATCCAGGTGGTTCAATGACTGGTGGAGCCTTAAAGCAAAAAACGACCTCCCTGCTTTCAAGGAAAACGGAATTGGAGGAGCTCCAACAAAAACTTGCTGCCATGGAAGTCAAAACGAATCAGCTTGAAAAGCAAGTCAAACAGCTCAAAGTGGATGTGGGTGTTCAAGAGCAAACGCTTGAACAAACCAGAAAAACGGGAGAGAGACTTCGATTACAAGAACAAACCCTTAAAGGGGAACTCCGTGAAGTGGAGCTTCAGGAAAGAAATGTGAATGAACGGCTGCACCTTTATGATTTGGATAAAAATTCATATTTAGAAGAACAACAGCAAAAAACGGCAAGACTTGAAGAGCTGGAAGAACTTTTGGAATCATGTAAATCGGAAATTGATGGTCTGGACCGGTTGATTTCCGAAATGACCGAACAAAAGCAATCACAACAATCTTCAAAAGAGAGCCTTGCTGAAGAAACGAATGAACTGAGGGTAATGCTTGCTTCCAAGCGTGGCCAGCTGCAAAACCAAAAAGAGAAGATGGAACGCATTGAATCGGATCTTTCTAAGGAATCAAGCAGGCTTGCTGAAAACAAAGATGATTTAGGGCTCCTGACCAATGAAATGACAGACAGTTCAAGCGGGGAAGAGTCCCTGGAAGATATGGCTCAGCAGAAATTGCTCGATAAAAATGGAGCAATTGAAGGAATCACCATAAAAAAACAGGAAAAAAACGAGCTTCTAATGGAAGTTGAAACGCTCGAACTGTCCTTGAAAGAAGAAAATCGACTTTATAGAGGCATTGTCGAAGTGATGAAGGATGAAGAAGTGAAATTAACTCGTCTGGATGTCGAACTGGAAAATCGCCTCGACCACTTGCGAGAAGAATATACCCTTTCCTTTGAAGGTGCTAAAGAACAGTATCCATTGATGATGCCTGCCGACGAAGCTCAAAAAAGGGTGAAGCTCATCAAGCTTGCTATCGAGGAACTGGGGACGGTGAATTTAGGTGCAATTGATGAATACGCACGTGTAGCTGAACGCTATGAATTCCTTCTTAGTCAAAAGGAAGACCTTCAACAGGCGAAAGATACATTATTCCAAGTCATCGATGAAATGGATGATGAAATGAAACGCCGCTTTGCGGATACTTTCTATTCGATCCGTAAAGAATTCGAACAAGTCTTCAAAGCTTTATTTGGCGGAGGCAGGGCGGAGCTGAAACTGACGAATCCTGATGATTTGCTAAATACAGGGGTGGATATCATTGCACAGCCTCCCGGAAAAAAACTGCAAAATTTGAGCCTCTTATCCGGCGGAGAACGAGCATTGACAGCCATAGCCCTTTTATTCTCCATTCTAAAAGTGCGTCCTGTTCCTTTCTGTATCCTTGACGAAGTCGAGGCAGCGCTAGATGAGGCGAATGTCGTCCGGTTCAGCCAATTTTTAAGAAAGTTCAGCAGGGAAACGCAGTTCATCGTGATTACTCACCGCAAAGGAACGATGGAAGAGGCAGATGTCCTATATGGCATTACGATGCAGGAGTCAGGTGTCTCCAAACTTGTTTCCGTCCGGATGGAAGAATCAGAAAACTTTATGGAAGTTTAAAATTCATGAATTAGAGGAAGTGGGACAATGAGTTTTTTCAAAAAGTTAAAAGAGAAATTTACGACTCAGGAAGAAAAAGAAAAATCAGTTGAAGCAGAAGTATCCATTGGGGAAAAATTCAAACAAGGTTTGACAAAGACGAGGAATTCCTTTACTGGAAGGGTTAATGAACTTGTTGCCCGTTATCGGAAAGTGGATGAGGACTTCTTTGAAGAACTTGAAGAAATCCTGATACAGGCTGATGTAGGCTTTGATACTGTGATGGAACTGATTGATCAATTAAAAATGGAAGTCAAGCTTCGCAATATCTCTGATACGAGGGAAGTGCAGTCCGTTATTTCCGAAAAGCTTGTTGAAATCTACCAAGGTGATGATGAAGCGACGTCTAGCCTGAATATACAAGAAGAAGGTTTGACGGTCATTTTGTTTGTAGGGGTTAATGGGGTAGGTAAAACGACGACCATTGGTAAACTTGCCCACAAATTCAAAACAGAAGGAAAATCTGTCGTATTGGCTGCAGGGGATACCTTCCGTGCCGGTGCGATTGAACAGCTTGAGGTTTGGGGTGAGCGTGTCGGTGTCAGTGTAATCAAACAGGGTGAAGGCTCTGACCCAGCAGCTGTCATGTTCGATGCCATTCAGGCCGCTAAGGCACGAAAAGCGGATATCCTTATCTGTGACACTGCCGGTCGCTTGCAGAATAAAGTGAATTTAATGAAGGAATTGGAAAAGGTGAAACGTGTAATTGAACGTGAAGTACCAGGTGCACCACACGAGGTGCTGCTTGCCCTTGATGCTACAACTGGACAAAATGCCCTTATCCAGGCCAAGACATTCAAGGAAGCGACGAATGTTTCCGGTATTGTTTTAACAAAGCTTGATGGCACCGCAAAAGGTGGAATTGTTTTGGCGATTCGCAATGAATTGGCCATTCCCGTTAAATTTGTCGGGCTAGGTGAAAAAATGGATGATCTACAGG
>NZ_JBFUIQ010000114.1:0-12296 GCF_056401795.1 Peribacillus sp. P4_D6 | reverse complement strand
GTTCATTGTTTTCATTTCTTTCCGTCATCCTTCAGCCCCCCTATTCCGCATACAAATACATTAAGCGTGGAGAATTTGAAGAGGAAAGGATTTTTGTCAAGACTGCCGTTTCCACATCATTTCCCAACATTTTTTGCGCACCCATACTGAATAATGAACCGAAACCTGCCTCATCTGTATAACGGATAACTTGAGCATCCTTTTTACCGATATCCGTTTTCATTGCGGCAATTACATCATCCAAATGGCCGAAATCATCGATTAGATGGTTTTCTTTAGCCTGACGTCCATCATAAATGCGTCCATCGGCAATTTCCCTTACTTCCTTCTCTGTCATTCCGCGTCCGTCAGCAATGACTTTTACAAATTGATCATAAGAATTATTAATCATATTCTGCAGTATTTCACGTTCTTCCCCAGTCATTTCCCGGGTTGGACTCATAATATCTTTGTGTGGTCCGCTTTTGATGGTTTCGAACTCAACACCATACTTCTTGGCCAGCTTCTCGTAATTATACCCATGCATGATGACTCCAAGTGAACCCGTCATCGTTTCTGGGCTGGCATAAATCTTGTCGGCTGGTGCAGAAATATAATATCCGCCTGAAGCAGCCATAGACCCCATTGATACATAAACAGGTTTTTTCACTTTCTTGATATCAAGGATCTTTTCATGAATCTCTGCACTTTCGACGACACCGCCGCCTGGAGAATTCACTCGAAGGATAATCCCTTTGATATCATCATTTTCCTCTGCCATCTTCAGCTTATCCATGAAGGCACGGTGATTATATGTTGCTGAACTTAGTAATGAGGCTTCTCCTGTATCTTGAATCGTGCCCTCTACATCAAATACGGCAATAACATTAGTGTAATCATCGCCTTCTATGACTTCCTCGTAAAATGCACTTTCGGAAGCAAATAATTCATCAATGATATTTTCCGTATCCGCTGTAAATAGAGTAGTGGCCGCCCCTACAGCAATAGATACAAAAAATAAAACGGCTGCGATTCCAAGTGCAGCCCAACGCTTTCCATTCATCTGTTTTCCCCCTTAAATATATGTATCCTTCTTACCATACGAACTAATACCAAAAATGTTTCATTCCATGATAAACTAAGACATATAAAATTGTAGCAAAGAATCCTCAAATTGGAAATGCATTGGTCCATTTTGCACAAATTCCATTTATTGTAAACAGGGTTTAGAAAGCCCTTTCATCACCATACATACTAGGGGGGATACGATGGATACTCGAAGGAATATTTATTTTTTCCATGCACCGAATGAAGAGATGCTCAGCAAGGTTGAATACTTATCAGACTTGGCGAAGCAACATTCGTATGAAGTCATCCAGGATTTCACAAAAGCGAACATCATCGTAAGCATCGGTGATGACGGCACATTCCTGCAGGCAGCCCGTAAAACCGGGTTCAGGGATGACTGTTTATATGCGGGCATTTCCACGACAGGTAACTTGAATATGTATTGCGATTTCCACTTGGAAGACAGTGATAAAATGATTGAAGCCATGACAAGGGAGCAAATCGAGGTGCGTAAATATCCAACCATCTCTATCCAATTGGACGATCAGCCCTCCTTCTATGCCCTTAATGAACTCAGTATCCGCTCTTCGATCACCAAAACGTTCATCATGGATATTTTCATTGATCAACTCCATTTTGAAACTTTTCGCGGGGACGGGATCATCATTGCGACTCCGACCGGAAGCACCGCCTATAATAAATCGGTCAATGGGGCCGTTGTCGATCCCCTTCTCCCTTGCTTCCAAGTGAGCGAGCTTGCTTCCGTCAATAATAATACCTATCGGACCCTAGGCTCCTCATTCATCTTAAGCGGTGCTAAGACGTTGACCGTCCACCTTGAACAAAACGGACCAAGCTATCCGATCGTCGGAATGGACAATGAAGCGTTAAGCATCAATCATGTCGAAAAGGTAAAGGTCCGGTTAAGCAGTAAGGTCATCAAGACCGTTAAGCTAAAAGACAATTCCTTTTGGGAAAAGGTTAAAAGGACCTTTCTTTAAACGAAAGGCTGTTTTCACATAATTTGTTGCAATTTACCAGGTAGTRAGTTGTGGTTGATTTCCCCTCCAGATGCTCGCTTTCCTTGGTGCGGGCGGTGAGCCTCCTCGGCGTAAACGCCTGTGGGGTCTCACCTGTCCCGCAGCTCCCGCAGGAGTCTCGCACTTCCGCTCCAATCAACCTTAAATAGTTTCGTTTTAAAAACAACAATCTTTACGAAAAGAGCCAAACGAAAAAAGGTACCGGATATGATAACCGGTACCTTTATATATGATAAAAATCTTTCGTATTTTGATAAAGGGCTTCATAGACATCCTCAATCGGCAATCCTTTAATCGAAGCAATTTGACGCACACTTTCATGCATCATGCCGGGATGGGTCCATTCCCCATTGAAAACCCCTTCAAACGGCCATGGTCCATCCGTTTCTATCATCATCAGCTTAAGTGGATAGGCCGAAACTAATTCCTGTATTTCCCTCTCATAACAAACATCAGGTGTAATCGAAATGCGGTAGCCCTTTTCGGCCATTCTTTCAACTGTCCGGATATCGCCTTTAAACCAATGAAAGTGTGCCCTTGTAATTTGATGCTTATCCAAAAGGTCGCAAACGATAGGTGCATCGTCATGGACAGCATGAAGGATAATCGGCTTTTCAATCTCTTTAGCTAAGGTCAGGAACCTCTCCAGTATCACTATATATGCTGTGTTATCAATATTGGGGTTTTCCTGCCTTAAGTAATAGGGCAGCCCAACCTCGCCTATGGCAACCATATCGTGACGATGTTCCCGCATCCAGCTCAATAATTCATACACTTCTACATCACTCGGGAGGGGCTGCTCTGGATGAAAACCAAAGGCAGGCTTAATTCGTGAATCTTTAAGTGAAAGCTGATAATTGTTAATCGAAGAAGCCAAATTCATGGAAACAGTCAGCAAGGATTCCAACTGAACCTTTTCCATGTCTTTTTGGATCTGCTTTCGCTTAACAATATCATACTTATCCAAATGGATATGGCTGTCGATGATTCTCAAATGGTATCGCCTCCTTACTTAAGTAGTGAAAGTTGGCTTGAGTGCTGCATATAATTCTCTCTTCAAATGAATAAATTCATCACTAAGAAGCTGTTCTTCTCTTCTTGGCCTTGAAAATGGAACTTTCACTTCTTTGATGACAGCAGCCGGTTTTGCTGATAACACATAAATTCTATCTGATAGGAAAACCGCTTCATCTATGCTGTGAGTGACAAAAAGCACCGACCTCCGATTTTCTTCCCAAACCGACAACAGCCATTGTTGCATTTGCAACCTTGTCAGTTCATCCAAGGCAGAAAAGGGTTCGTCCAGGCACATCAAGTCCTGTGGACTTAAGATACTCCGAATGAATGCGGCCCTTTGCTTCATGCCTCCAGATAATTCATGCGGATATGCTTTATCGTATTCTTCTAAACCAGCTTTCATCAAAAGGTTTTTTGCCTTTTCTTTATCTCTGGTCCCAGCAAGTTCACTTCCAAGCAAAACATTTTCCAATACCGTTCTCCAAGGTAAAAGGGAAGGCTGCTGAGGCATATAGCTGATATGTCCCTTTAAGCCATTTATCTTTTTACCATCCAATGAAATGATGCCATGATCAGGMTTCAAAATCCCGCCGATCAAGTGGAACAATGTACTTTTACCGCTTCCCGATGGCCCAAGGATCGTAACGAATTCCCCATCATTCACATGGAAATTCATATTCTCCAATATATTCTGCTTACCATCGAAAGAATAGGAGACGTCTTTAATTTCCAGCTTCACCCTTTTCGCCCTCCTTTCTCTTCCAAGAAACCAAGTATTTCTCCAGGAAAGTGATGATTCCAAAAAAAATCAGGCTCATTCCCATAATGATGAAAATGGCTACAAACACCCGATCTGTCCTGAACGCTGAAGAAGCGAGAGTCATATAAACACCAATCCCCGATTTTGCCCCAAGCCATTCCGAAATAACCGCACCCATTACACTATAGGTAGCCGAAATTTTCAGGCCGGAGAAAATGAACGGGATCGAGTGAGGAAGTTCCAGCTTCCAAAATAACTGGTTTTTCCCCGCTCCCATCATCTTGAAATAATGCTTAAGCTCGTATGGTGTCTGGCGAAAACCGTCCAATGATGCGACCGCAACCGGAAAAAAACATACAAGTGAAATCACGATTAACTTAGGTAGCATGCCAAAGCCAAACCAGATCACCAAAAGCGGCGCCAAAACAATGATAGGTATATTTTGTGATAGTATGAGCAGAGGATAAACCGCGTCCTTCACACCTGGAAATAGGTGTAGGATTGCCGCGATCAATAAGCCGATGCAGCTTCCAATAAAAAAACCTGACAACGCAAGCTCGGTTGTGGATATAAGGTGTCCGTAAAGATTGCGGGACGACTCAATTCCTTCAATGAAAATGGCCGATGGAGCGGGAAGCAGCCATTCTTCAACTTTCAATAAGACTGTCACTGACTCCCATACTATCAGCAACAATAATAAAAGAAAGAAGGGAGCCCCCTTCTTCCAAATTCCCCTTCCGATCATGCCCGATATTTCTCCGTTAACGTATCCATCGTAATCCCGCTTGGCTGATATAATATTTTCACTTGGGAAATGACATTCGGCGATCCTATTTCAATCATTCTTACATTCATTTTTTCTATCACGGCAAAAAGCTCGGAAAGCTCCCCCTCCATTGTCGTTTCAAGCGGGTGAACCTCATACTTGACACCTGATTCTTCAATGATCTTGATTGCTTCATCGACCATAGGGATGACATTTTCCCCTTTAGGAATAATTTGTATACTAATTAATGTATTGGCCATTGTATTTCCTCCTATTTTGGTAAAAATTCATTGGTAAATGCCTTTTCAGGATCGAAATCACCTTCAAGAAGCTTATTTTCAGTCATCCACTCACTGTAATTCTTCCAAATTTCAAGCTTTTGTTCACCCCATCGCGGAGCATCATCCTGATACTTGGCTGCAAGCCACTCCTGGCTTTTCTTCACTAGTTTTGGATCAAGATCCGGTGCAGACTCAATTAATATATCTGCTGCATCATCAGGATTCTTAATCGCAAACTGGTACCCTTTCGAAGCTGCATGAATGAATGCTTTAACAGTCTCGGGATCTTCTTTTATCATCTTTTCATTTGTAGTCAAAACAGGCGTATAGTAATCAAGCTTATCAGAGTATTCGGTTAAGTACACCATATTAAGCTTTTCATTTCGCAACTCAGCCTCAATGCCTGTCCAACCATAATAAATCCAGGCAAAATCTATATCCCTTTTAACCGAAGTGAAAAAATCCATGTCTCCTGTATTGACTATGTCCACTTTATTTACATCCGCATTTTCCTTTTTCATGAGTGAATCAATAATGGCCTTTTCAACCGGAGATCCCCAGCCACCATACGTTTTCCCTTCAAAATCCTTGGGAGTCGTAATGTCCTTAGCCTCAGGGGAAGCGAATCCCGAAGTATTATGCTGGATGACGGCAGCTACCGAAACAATCGGCACACCCTGTACGCGGGCCTGCGTTATGCCCTCTTGATAGCTCACGCCAAATTCAGATTTCCCTGAAGCGACAAGCTTATCAGCTCCAGCTTCACCTGGCATGATAATTTCCACATCAAGACCTTGTTCTTTAAAATAACCTTTTTCCTTGGCTACATACAATCCTGTATGGTTTGTATTCGGTGTCCAATCGAGCACGACCGATACCTTCTTTAATTTTTCATTTTTAGATGCTTCTTCTTTTTCATTAGTTCCGCCTGCTCCGCATCCAGCTAAAAGGAAGAACGAAGTTAACAGTGGTAAGAATTTATTCAAGTCATTATCCTCCTACACATCTTATAAGATTCATATGCCGGAACCATAATAGGTATCCAGGGCTATTCAAATACTGGATAAAAAAGCAAAAAACGCCCGAAGATGAATTCGGACGTTAACATACAAAACAGAAAATCAGTCATAATATGTTCCCTCCGCTGGCATCACCCAGATCAGGTTCAAAGAGTCAGCATCTAATGGATGCAATCTCAGCCAGCAGTACTGGCCCCCCTACATTTCTCGCACATATGAACTTTTCTCTCTCATTATATCAATTCATGGGGAAAAAGGAATACTAATTTGCTTCTTCTCGCTAATTGGAAAGGTATTCCTGGCACTTCAGGATATCTTGCAAATATCTTTTTGGAACGAAAATCATTGAAAGCAAAATAAATCTGCCTCTTTCCGTTCCAATCATTCTTGGCTGCAACGGCGGCGGACACGTTCCAAATAGTCATTTCTTTGCAAGCATTCATATAATGAGCATAACGTGTAGACATTTTTGTTTACTGGTTTTATTAAACCCTTAATTTCATAAGCAAAAGGTGGATATGTCATGATAAAGATTAATCACAAATGGTTAGATGTCAGTCAAATCCAACCAGGTACAGCCTCTGCCAAATCGCTTGAAACCCTTCAATGCTTGGCGGAAGATTCTAACGTTTTTGAATACCGGAACTTTGGGGATTTTAATTTCGAGATACAGCTGAGGAACCGAGTCATAGAGGCAGCTATTGCGTTGGATAAAAGCGGTCCGGATTTTTCCACACTTGAGGAGTCTCAATCCAATCAACGTTATTGGCACCTTTCAAAGGATGGCACCTTTACCCTTCAGCCAGGGATTCTCCCTCATGCCGCGCTCGTTGACATTTTCATGAATGGAGGGCTTTATGCCTTCGAATGCGGGACAGCAATGGTCGTCACTTTTTTAAAGGCGATTTTGGATTTGATCGGTCCTAGGAATTTCGACCATCTTTTTTCAGACCTATTTTTATATGACTTTCGCCCTCCACAGAATATGGCTCTCATTATTCATCAAGGAAGGGATTATTTACCAGGTGATTGCGTTTACTTCAAAAACCCTGATCACGACTTGGCAACCCCTGAATGGCAAGGTGAAAATGCCATATTATTAGGGAATAACCTCTTTTATGGCCACGGGATCGGGATTACCACTGCACAGGGAATCATCGATGAATTAAATAGCAATAGAAAGCCATTCGCCACCATATCAGCATTTCTGACAACGCATATCATTTCCCTGGATAGTTCCTTCTATAGACAATTCCAACTAAATAATCCCCGTGCCAAGCCCGATAACAGTCCTGCCAGCCTTTCCAATTGTATTGTTTCTGAAATAGGTTCGAAGATATACCTTTCATGACCCTGGCATTTCGCCTATGCCATAAATCCGTTTTATTGAATATCGACATAAAAAAATGCTTGGGCAGAAAATTCCCCAAGCATTTTTTTCTATTCAAGCACCAATATTCCCTTTGCCTTTGAACCTGCGGGCACTTGCCTGCCCCCATTTCGTTATGGATAGTGTATAAACAGCCAAGGCTGACCATATGAACAAAAAGGCTAAAAGATGTGCTTTGGTGAAACTTTCATGATAGACGAATACCCCGATCAATAAAGATAAGGTCGGAGCGATATACTGAAAAATGCCAAGCATCGATAACGGGATCTTCTCGGCCCCTTTTGCAAAATATAAAAGAGGCAATGCCGTGGCAATCCCGCCGCCCACCAACAGCAAGCTTGTGCTCCCGTCTGTAAAGAATTGCATTTCCGACCTGTTCATCAAGTAAATCAGGTAACCTAGGGCCAGAGGCGTTACCATCATCGTTTCGAGCGTCAGCCCGATTGCCGATTCGGCCTTGATCATTTTTTTTGCCAGACCGTATAATCCAAAGGTCATGGCCAAAACAAGAGAGATCCACGGGATCGTGCCGAAATGAATGCCAAGGATCAAGACTCCGATTCCTGCAAGCAGGAATGAAATGATTTGGGCCCCGCTCAATTTTTCTTTTAAGACTATCACTCCCAATAGTACACTGACGAGCGGATTGATATAATATCCAAGGCTCGTGTCGAGGATCCGTCCTGAGTTAACGGCCCATATGAACACTCCCCAATTGGCTGTAACAAGCAGTGAGGCCGTTAGTAATGCCGTAAAGAGTTTCGGATTGCCCATTATGTTTTTGACATAATCTAGAAACGCCTGCCATTTTTTCATGAACATCAATAAAACCAGCATGAACACGAAAGACCATAATACCCTCTGAGCTAAAATTTCTATTGCACCGACTCCCTGAAGGAACTTCCAGTAAATCGGCACAACTCCCCACATCATGTAAGAAAGGGCTGCATAAATCGCCCCTTCTTTTTGTTGATCCACTTTCATAACAAGCCTTCTTTCCATTTACATTCCTTTATCTAATTCCATCTAACAATTTTGTATTTCCATTTCTTTTTTTGCAACTGTTAATTTTTATCATACATGATTTTGTCATCGATGACCGTCATGACCGCCTCAGCTTTCAGGAGATCATCCGGTGCAACAGCAAAGACATCCAGATTAAACACGGTAAAATCGGCATCGTACCCTTTATTGATCATACCGCGGCGTTTTTCCTGGCCGATTGCTGCAGCACTCCCTTTGGTATACAATGCGAAAGCCTCGAAAACGGAAAGCCTTTCAGTCAAACCATATACGGTACGGTCCTCACTGTTGATTTTCATCCTTGTGACAGCGGCATGAATGCCCAAAATCGGATTTAATGGTTCAATGGGTGCATCCGACCCTCCCGCACAAATGATGCCCATGTTCAAATAGGTTCTCCAGGCATAGGAGGATTCCAATAGATCGGCTGATACCTTTTCTTCCACCCACGGAAAATCGGACGGAACGAACCCCGGTTGAATATCAAAGATTACCGGCAGCTTTGCCGCCCGCTCCAAAAGCTCCGGCCGTACAATCTGCGCATGGATGAGCCGGTCCCTCTGTCCCTTTTTCGGGGGGAGGGCTTCAATTGCATTCAATACGTATTCAAAAGCAAGATCGCCAATCGCATGGACAGCAATCGGCATTCCGGCAGCCCTTGCTTTTTTCACCCATTCCTGAAGCTCGTTTTCAGTGAATATCGCGACTCCATTCGTATTCTTTTGATCTACATAAGGTTCGCTCAACAGGGCTGTGCGTCCGCCTAAGGAGCCGTCGGTAAAGATCTTCATGCAGTCGAATTTGATATATCGCGTACCTTTCTGATAGCCGCCGCCTGCTGCCAGCATTTCTTCTAACGCTTCGTGATGGACGAGCAAGTTGGCGCGAAAGGCCATTTCCCGGTCCTCGATTACCGATTTAAACGCCTGATATGTCGGCATGAAGCCATTGTAGTAATGGAGGTCCTCGGTATGACCGCCAGTCAAACCTAGCTTATATGCGTCTTCTATGGCCTCTGTGAGCGCGTTTTCGATATACTCTTGATCAATGCCGGGAAGGCTGTCTAAAATAAGGTTCTGCGCCTGGCTTTCTTTAAATAATCCATTTAAACGTCCGTCAGGATAACGGCAGATCACCCCGCCTGAAGGTTCTTTTATATCTTCTTTAATATCCGCTTCCAAAAGGGCCCGGGAATTGACCACCAAGGCATGACGGCAGACCCTTTTCAATACGATGGGATGATCTGCCGATATCGCGTCAAGCTCATCCCGTAATATCAATTCAGGCCTCGGCCATTCATTTTCATTCCACCCTTCGGCAACGATCCACTTTCCGGCCGGGGTCTTTAAGCACTTTTCCTTCAAGGATTTCATGATCGACTCCCTGCTATCCATCAAAGAGAGGTCTAGACGAAGCAGTCTTTCACCATGTCCGACCAAATGAAGGTGACTATCCACTAATCCCGGCAGCATCGTTTGTCCTTTTAAGTCGATTTCCCTGGAAATATTGCCGGCATGTTCATTTTTCAAATGGTCCAGGCTGCCGGTATCAACAATTACCCCCTTATCAGTGAAGACTGCCTCCACTTGATCATTTTCTTTAACCATCGTATAAATTGACCCATTGAACCATAACGTTCCCATTCCGGCTTTACACTCCTTATTAAATGATTGTTACTGTGCAGATATGCAGTAAGTGTACCATCTCATAACACGAATTCCCATATTTATGCTTTTACCCAAGTCCCTGTCAATAAAAAAACGCCAGCCTTGAAGGCTGACGTCCATGCATTTCAATCAATTGTTAAGGAGTGCTTCTTCCCTTTTCCGTAAATCCACCCGTTTGATTTTACCTGATGTCGTTTTGGGCAGCTCTTCTAAAAATTCGATTTTCCTTGGATATTTATATGGAGCAGTCAATTCTTTCACGTGCGATTGAAGCGTCTTGATCAAGTCCTGGCTGTTCGGATCGATATCATCCATCAAGACGACATACGCCTTGACCACATTTCCCCTTATTTCATCAGGACTTGCTATTACGGCACACTCTTTAACATATGGATGCTTAACGAGTGCATCTTCCACTTCAAACGGTCCGATCGTATATCCCGAACTGATGATGATATCATCAGAACGACCCTCAAACCAGAAATAACCATCCTCATCCTTTTTCGCTTGATCGCCGGTGATATAATAGTCCCCGCGGAATTGCTGCGATGTCCGCTCGGGATCTTTAAAATATTCTTTAAAAAGAGCAGGTGTATCGACATGTACGGCAATATCCCCCACTACGCCAGGCGAACAAGGTTTACCGGAGTCATCGATGATTTCCACATGGTTCCCCGGAGTCGGTTTGCCCATGGAGCCCAATTTAATTTCCATGCCTTTCGTTACACCAACCAACAAGGTATTTTCGGTCTGTCCATACCCATCACGCACTTCAATCTGGAAATGGTTCTTAAAGACCTCGAACACTTTTTGATTTAAAGGCTCTCCTGCTGATACGGCACTATGAAGATGGGATAAATCATAATCATCAAGGTTATCCACCTTTGCAATCAATCGATACTCGGTTGGTGTACAGCATAATGCATTCACTTTGTAGTCCTGAAGCAGCTGAAGATATTTTTTCGCCTCGAACTTCCCATGATAGGCAAGGCCTGTCGCTCCTGTCCCTAGAACCGCCAGGAAAGGACTCCAGATCCACTTTTGCCACCCTGGGCCTGCAGTTGCCCAAACGACATCCGTTTCGCTGATTCCTAGCCAGTTTGCAGCGGACGTTTTCAAATGGGCATAAGCCCATCCATGTGTATGGACGACCCCTTTTGGATTTCCTGTCGTTCCGGAAGTATACGATAAGAATGCCATATCCTCACTCTTCGTGTCAGCCATGGTCAGCTGATCGGATTCCTCATCGGCGAGCTCATTCAAATCCAGCCAATTTTCGATTCGTTTTCCGACTGAAAACTTCAGGAGGCTTTCCGCTCCTTCTATTTCATTCAATTCGTCAGTATATTCATGATAACTGATGATTCCTTTGACATCACCATGGTTGACTCGGTACTGCAAGTCCTTCGCACGAAGCATTTCAGAACAAGGGATGACAATCATGCCAATTTTCAATGCTGCTAAATACACTTGATAAGCTTCCACCAAACGGGGGATTATGATGAGGACCGTATCACCTTTACCCAGTCCTTTTTTCTTGAAGGCATTTCCAATTTTATTTGCACTTTTTAATAAATTCTCATATGTAAGTTGTTTTTTATCTCCGGTTTCGTTCTCCCAAAGTACGGCAACTTTACCTGGATCTTTTGCATAACGTTCCATTTCACTCACTAAGTTGTAATGTTCCGGAGCCAATAAGTCTTCACGCTTCATATTCTTCCCCTCCAATTATGAACTCTTAGTACCTACTCATTATACAAGATACTTCTCTAAAATTTCTATTTATTTTTACAAATTAAAAAAGAGAGCGGGTGTAGGAATCCGCTCCCTTAAGCCAGTAGACAATTCCTATAGTGAGTTTGCCTTCAGTTTTTCTTTTTAAAAATTCCGCTGATTTTCGAAACCCGATCCCTCTCCCGCCGACTATCTGCCAAGCCTCATCAAAGCATGGGCCTGTGGGGTCTCGGCTAGCAGGAGTGTCGCAAATCTCTTCAACCCTTTAAGGAATACTGAAAAAACTATGAAGAGTTATCTAGTTTACCTTTAAAATTTTGGTTCGAGGCGAGAGCAATTCGGAACTCCTTTGCCGAAAATTGATGAAACCGCCAGACTAAAGACGAATTGGAGAAGAGGAGCCAGTTTCCCTACAATATTTCTAAAAAAAGAAGTTCCAGTGATTGGAACGTAAGGTACGAGACTCCTGCGGGAAAAGCGTGGCCAAGGGAGACCCCGCAGGCGAGCGCCGAGGAGGCTCACGGACCGCCCGCGGAAAGCGAGTGCCTGGAG
>NZ_JBFUIQ010000113.1:0-12325 GCF_056401795.1 Peribacillus sp. P4_D6 | reverse complement strand
CCCCGGTCTCGATTGCAAGACCGTCAATGTTGGTATCCCGGACAGCATAAGTAATCTGGCCCGTTTTCACATGCGAAAGGGCTTCGATCATCGCTTTTTTATTCTCTTCGGCATCAAGTGAAGGGTTGAAAGCCAACAATGCAGCCATTCCCTGTGGTACTGTTTTCGTTGGAATGACAGTCACATGATCCCCAAGTACATCTGCAGCCTGATTGGCGGCCATGATGATATTTTTATTGTTAGGCAAGATGATCACATGATCTGCATATGCCCCTTCGACAGCTTTAACGATATCTTCCGTACTAGGATTCATCGTTTGCCCGCCTTCGATGACGGACTTAGCACCGATGCTTTTGAATAATTCGCTGATGCCAGCGCCCATCGCCACTGACACTACAGCGTACTTCTCTTTGGTGGGCGGTTTAGTTTGAAGCGGTGTATTCGTCTCACCTACAATCGCAGTATGCTGTTCACGCATATTATCGATTTTCATTTTTATTAAACTACCATATTGCTGTCCATAATTCAGGCAGGTGCCAGGCTGTTCAGAGTGAATATGTACTTTGACGACTTCATCATCTGAGATGACTAGTAAAGAATCTCCGTATTCACTTAAATCATTTCTGAATTTTTCTTCATCAAATGATTGATTGGCAAGTTTTTCACTTTCCAACCGGACCATGAATTCCGTACAGTAGCCAAACACGATATCTTCCGTGTTCATATGTCCTTGTACATTCATATGATGTTCGGCACTGATCATGTCATCCATGCTTGGACCATTTGCGGATCGGACTGGAAGGGCTTCACCTTTCAGCTCAGCAAGGAAACCTTCATATACGAACACCAACCCTTGCCCCCCGCTATCAACGACACCCACTTCTTTTAAGACTGGAAGAAGATCAGGTGTTCGTTTTAATGAAGCATTGGCCTCCGTAACGATTTCTTCCATTACCTTAATTAGGTCTATATGCTTTGCTGCTGATGAAACCGCTTGCTTGGCTGCATCTTTTGCAACCGTTAAAATGGTTCCTTCAACAGGTTTCATAACGGCTTTATAAGCTGTCTGAACCCCTGCTTCAAAAGCTTGGGCAAATTCTTCACTATTGATTTCCGATTTATGTTCAATCGCTTTAGCAAAACCGCGGAACAGTTGCGAAAGGATAACTCCCGAATTGCCGCGTGCGCCCATAAGCAATCCTCTTGAAAGCGACGCACCCACTTTTCCGATGTGTTCCTGGACGTTATTTTGCACTTCCTTCGCTCCCGAAGTCATCGATAAATTCATATTCGTTCCTGTATCTCCATCCGGAACAGGGAAAACATTCAACGCATCAACCATTTGGGCATTAGCCGCTAAATGGTTGGCACCTTGAATGATCATTTCTGCAAAGCGCTTTCCGTTCAAACTTGTAATTGACACAAAACTTTCCTCCTATACTTAAGGGTTCGTCACACGAACTCCCTGTACAAAAATGTTAACGGAATCAACAGCTAATCCTACAGTTTTGTCCAGAGTGTACTTTACCTTTGATTGCACATTATGTGCAACTTCCGAGATTTTCGTTCCATAACTTACGATAATATACATATCGATATGAACTTCTTCCTCTTCTTGACGGACAATTACACCTTTAGTAAAGTTTTCTTTTCTTAAAATTTCGGCAATGCCGTCTTTAAATTGTTTTTTGGAAGACATTCCTATAATTCCGTAGCAATCCACGGCTGCGCCGCCTGCTACAGTAGCGATAACCTCATTAGAGATATCAATTTGTCCATACTTCGTTTGTAATTCGATAGACATTTTCTTTTCCCTCCCAAAAATCAAATCAACTAAAGACATTTTACTATAATGTCTATGGTTTTAAAAGTAAATGTCTTACGGTACTCTATATAATTCAATTTTGAAGTATGTATGTCAAGGTTTTTTTCTTGAAAGTAATTAACTGAAGTATTGCATTCTAGCGGTAGGTATGATAAATTATTAAAGTATTTTACAAAGACTTAAGACGACTGCGAAAAACTTAAGCTTGTTGTAGTTAGGAGGGAATTTGACATGGCACGTAAATGTGTAATCACTGGAAGAAGAACTCGTTCTGGTAACAGCCGCTCTCACGCAATGAACGCTAGCAAGCGTACATGGGGCGCTAACCTTCAAAAAGTACGTATTTTAGTTGACGGTAAACCTAAACGTGTATACGTTTCTGCAAGAGCTCTTAAATCGGGCAAAGTAGAACGCGTATAATGTTACGGCATCCTCTTAGGATGCCTTTTTACTTGTAATGGCCGGTATTTAATGGGGATGGTTTCAAATCCTTGACCAGGTCCAGTCTGTATCAAGAAGGATGCCTTCACCCATTAATGGATGGCCGCCCTATTTTACTAAAAAATAACACCTCCCTTAATTTGAGAGGTGTCATGGAGATAAGTATCAGCCTTTTTTAAACGCTCCGAGCATAGCCCTTACCAAACTGCCCAGAACTTTTGGCAATTTAATCGTATAAAATTTCATCATGCCCCTCCTCTTTGCATCCCACAATTAAAGATGAAGTGGAATTTTTCTATTACAACATAAGCTTTTAAGCGGATATAGGATGATCGTAATTATATCCGAATCTGCTCTAAGCATGAATTTTAATCACTGCTTCTTATCACCATTAATATGCCTTTCTCAAATGAAACATTCCCAGATTCGGAAATTAGTTCATTGCTGATGCAAAGCGTCGAACCCATTTCCAAGCTTGCATCGTCCAGGGGATATTTGAAACCCGAAAGAGTAATGCCGGTGACTTCAGCGTTTACTGGGAGCAAGGACAAGTATTTCTTATCATTCAAAGCAGTGACCTTATATGAACCTGCTGTCTTTACTGTGATTATATTTTGCCGATCGACTATGTATATATCCATATCACCATGATGAGGGAGGACACTTTCTTTTTGGAGCAGCTGGATATTCCCGAGAAAATGGTCCATTCTTCCCCCTGTTGCGCCCAGAATGTGAATTTCTCTTGGCTTTTGCCCCATTGCCCATTTAAATGCGATTTCTAAATCCGTTTCATCCTTTTCCGAGGAATAAAGATTGATTTCTTCCAGCATTTGCTCAATCTTTTCGTATTCACCTTCCGAAACCGAATCAAAATCCCCAAAACCGTACTTAGGTTCGATACCTTTTTCAAGCAGAGACCATACTCCCCTGTCAACCCCGACCCAAAGATCTGTCTTCTCCTTATACCATGTCAAATCCGGCCAAAAACATTCCGGACCTCCAGCCATTATACTGATAATCATCGAAATCATCCTTTTCCATATAAAAATCATATCCAAGGTGCCTTAGTTTAATTGATAAAAAAAGCCGATCACCATCATATGAATATGATAGTGTCGGCTTATATCACTTTCCCCGAATCTTTTGAATCGCTGCGTGTCGATCTTTCTGATCATATATTGCCGAACCGGCCACCAGGATTGTCGCCCCTTGTTCAATACATAGTTTAGCCGTTTCTTCATTTACTCCACCATCAATCTCTATCTCGAGATTTTGATTATACTTTCCTGCCATCGCCTTCACTTCGGCAATTTTCGGAAGAACGGATTTAATGAACTTTTGCCCCCCAAAACCCGGATTAACCGTCATCAACAATACCATGTCAATATCTTCGATTATAGGTTGTATCAAGGAAGCCGGAGTGGCTGGATTAAGCACCACGCCTGCCTTTACACCAAAAGATTTGATCAATTGAACCGTTCGATGCAAATGTGTGCAGGCCTCTACATGTACAGTTATATAATCAGCTCCCGCTTTCGCAAAGGACTCGATATAACGATCAGGTTGTTCGATCATTAAATGAACATCAAGCGGAAGCTTCGTTACTGGGCGGATAGCATCAACAATTAGTGAGCCTATCGTTATATTCGGCACGAAATGCCCATCCATGACATCCACATGGATCAAATCCGCTCCGCCCCTTTCCACATCAAGAATTTCTTCTCCCAATTTTGCAAAGTCAGCTGATAAAATGGATGGTGCGATTTTAACCATTTTAATACCTCGGCTTTCTATCTCTTATTTCTTCTAAGAATTGCATATAATGCTCGTATCGATAACGGGGAATTTCCCCGGAATCAACCGCTTCCTTCACTGCACATTTCGGTTCTTTATCATGGAGACAGGCCCTGAATTTACAGTCTTCCCCATGCTTATGCATTTCCGGGAAGCAATAGGATAGCCGTTCAGCTTCCATTTCCATGAATTCAAGTGAACTGAACCCTGGAGTATCCGCGACAAGTCCAGAGCCAATATGGATCAATTCAACGTGCCGGGTCGTATGCTTCCCGCGTCCCAGGTGTGAAGAAATATCATCCGTCTTTAAAGCCAATTCCGGATTGATCGCATTCAGCAAAGACGATTTCCCAACACCGGACTGACCCGCAAATACACTGGTTTTTCCTTCTAAATACGGCACTAGTTCTTCAATCCCTCCGGCGGTAACGGAAGATGTCTCCAGTACAGTATAGCCAAGTTTCTGATAGTCCTTGATATACTGAGACAATTTCTTTTGATTTTCAGCTGTAACCAAGTCCAGTTTCGTCACGACGATAATCGGTTCGATTTCGTTATCTTCGATCAATACGAGAAATCGATCAAGCAAGGCTGGACTGAAATCAGGTTCCACTGCCGAAAAGACAAGGATTGCCTGGTCTACATTCGAGATTTGCGGACGTATCAATTCATTCTTTCGCGGTTTTATTTCGGTCACAGTCCCGTCCGTTTTATTTTCCGCTTCAAAAACAACATAATCACCAACGAGCGGGGTTACCTTATTCTTCCTGAACAGGCCCCTTCCACGGCATTGATAGACCTCTTCACCATCAAGGACATAATAAAATCCACTTAATGCTTTGATAATTTTTCCTTCGGGCATAACCACACTCCTAATTATTATATTTATTCTGGATATGAGACGGATTCGTCAATGATGACCTGATTGTCCCGCATGATTTTATATCCTGCTTTCTTATCCGGGGAAACCATTAATTCGATCGTTCTCTTGGCATCTTGCAATATATAGAATGTTTCTTGAGGCTCCGTCATGCTATTGTCGATATCCTCGATGAAAATTTGGATTTTTTGTGATTTGCCTGGCTCAACCGGATCATACTCGATTTTGACTTCCTCCGTTACAATCTTGGGCGGAATCTCTTCTTTCCCTTTTGAAATGACCACTTTCACAGTACTGCCCTTTTCCACCTTCGTAGCAGGTTCCGGTGACTGGGAAATGACAAGCCCCTCAGCTACAGAATCATCATAGATTTCTTCTTCGACATCGATCTTTATTCCACTTTCACTGGAATAATCATCAAGGGCAGCTTTATTGAACCCCGTTAAGTTCTTCAAGCTCAACAGATCTGCCCCTTTACTGACCGTCAGCTCAAGCTCCGTTTCCGATGGTACGACCTCAGTGGCACCCGAGGGAGATTGATCTATGATCGTGCCGGGAGCACTGTCATCATATTTTTCAGTAACGCTTATGTTTTTGAATCCCATTTTTTCAAGCAGGGATTTAACATCAGAGTAATCTCGACCTTCATAGCTGGACAATGAAATCGTCTCTTTACCAACGCTTTGATAAATATCGATCACTGCACCTTCCTTGACCGTCTTACCTTCCTTAGGATTGGTTTTGATCACAAGACCAGCTTCAACCTCTTCATCTTCAATCTCGATCGTCTCTCCAATTTCCAAATCCATTTCAAGCAATTCAGTTATGGCGTCATCCAATTCTTCCCCTTTAAGGTCAGGGATCGTCACTTCCTTCGAGACAAGGAGGGGAGGTAAAACTGTGACAGATAAAACAGCAAGCAGTGCGAGAACTAAAAAGGTGGTCACCAAGATCGCAGGCATGTTCTTTCGCTTTTTACCTTTGTGTTCCGACTTGTTTTTTTGTTTTTTCTGTTTCTTTTGTTTCTTCTGTTTCTTTTTTGAATTACTCTCTGCTTCTGATTCACTTTCCTCATCGTCCGCATAAACTAACGTATTTTTTTCAGGACCCCTTATGATTGTCTCATCGATGCTTGAAAGCTGATCATCCGTTATGACGGGGATGGCTTTTGTTGCATCATGATCTTCGGGAATCGCAAAAGGAAGTTCATTTGAACGCTCCGGATTAAGCGACGTCCGTATATCATCCTCCATCGAGTCCACACTCTCATAGCGGTAATATGAATCTTTGGCTGTTGCTTTCAAGATAATATTTTCCACACTCTGGGGTATTTCAGAATTCCAGCGTTTTGGTGAAGGAGTTTCCGATTGTAAATGTTTAAGAGCTATCGACACGKCTGATTCACCCGAAAAAGGCAATCTCCCCGTCAACAATTCAAACATGACGATGCCAAGTGAATAAATGTCCGATTTCTTATTGGCCATACCGCCTCTGGCCTGTTCCGGAGATAAATAATGAACCGAACCCAAGACTGCGTTGGTCTGCGTTATGTTTGTTGCACTTAGGGCCAATGCAATGCCAAAGTCCGTAATCTTGACGGTTCCTTCCTTATCAATCAAAATGTTCTGTGGTTTGATGTCACGATGGATGATCCCATTATGATGGGCATGGGAAATCGCTGCCGTGATTTGCCTCATGATATCCAAGGCTTCATCAACTGGAATTGGATAATATTTTTGTATGTATTGCTTAAGTGTAAAACCGTCAACGTATTCCATTACAATATAATAGATGGAATCTTCTTCACCAACATCATAAATACTTACGATATTGGGATGGGCCAAACTGGTTGCCGATTGGGCTTCCCGATTGAAGCGCTTGATGAACTCTTCGTCATTATTAAAATCCATGCGAAGGATTTTCAATGCAACATCCCTATCTAAGATCATATCCCTAGCAAGGTAAACATTAGCCATACCGCCGCCGCCGACCATCTGGATCAGTTTATAACGGCCGTTGATCCTTCTGCCAATCAACATTCAATTCACCTGCTTTCACTTTCTTCAGTAAATTGAACAAGCACAAGGGTGATATTATCTTCCCCACCGTAGTGATTGGCCTTATCTATTAATGAATTCGCCTTTTCTTCAAGTGACTGTGCATTGGTTACCGTYTCTTCCAGTTCCAGTTCACTCACTTTATTCGTCAATCCGTCCGAACAAAGCAATAGTAAATCATTTTCTTCGAAGATGACCGTCATAATGTCCATTTCCACTTGCATTTCTGTCCCCAAGGCTCGTAATAAAACATTTTTCCGTGGATGGTTTTCGGCATCTTCTTTTGAAATCTGACCGGAACGGACCAATTCGTTAACGAGTGAATGATCTTCCGTGACCTGCTTAAAACCACTCTCATTATACAAATAACACCGGCTGTCCCCGATGTTGGCAATGGTAGCAAACTTGTCGGTGCAAATGGCTGCAACAATGGTGGTCCCCATGCCCTTACATTCCGTATTCGCTTCTGCATGTTCAAAAAGCAACTGATTGACCGTGAAGATTTGCTGCTTAAGCCAATCTTCGGCATCATTTGCCGTTTCGATTCCGGTGGATACTTCCCAGCCCTTTTTCAGAAGGTCTATCGTCATTGCACTGGCTACATCCCCGGCACGGTGGCCGCCCATGCCATCTGCAACGATGGCAAGGCGAACGCCTTCCGAGTTCTTAAAGATTCCGCCATTATCTTCATTATGCTGGCGGACTTTTCCACGGTCTGTCTTAAATATTGCCCTCATAGGGTCACCTCGTCTCTTCTTTGCGCTCCTTGGCCCGAAGCTGGCCGCAGGCTGCGTCAATATCACTGCCTTGTTCCCTTCGGATCGTTACATTAATGCCGCGCTTCTTCAATGTTTTTTCAAACTCAAAAATCTGGTCCCGAGGTGTTCGTACATAGTTGCGTTCCGGTACATAGTTAACCGGTATTAAGTTCACATGGCATTTTATCCCTTTTATTAAAACTGCTAATTCTTCAGCGTGCTCCACTGAATCATTTTCGCCACCGAATAGACCATATTCAAAACTTACACGGCGGCCTGTTTTTTCTGTATAGTATTTGATGGCCTCAATCAGGTCTGGAAGTTTGTAGGCCTTATTGATCGGCATCAATTTACTTCTCAATTCCGTATTCGGTGCATGAAGGGAAACAGCAAAGTTTATTTGCATGCTTTCTTCGGCAAACTTATAGATTTTAGGAATGATTCCACTTGTGGAAACGGTAATATGACGCGCCCCGATGTTCAAGCCCTTTTCATGGTTTATATTCTTCAAGAATGACATCATATTATCGTAGTTATCAAACGGTTCACCGATTCCCATGATAACGACGGAACTAACACGCTCTTCCGACTCATCAAGTGCTTGCTGAACTTTAACGACCTGGGCAACAATTTCCCCTGATTCAAGATTCCGCTTTAAACCGCCTAGTGTCGAAGCACAGAATGTACAGCCAATTCTGCATCCTACCTGCGTTGTCACGCAAATGGAGTTTCCGTATTCATGACGCATCAGCACCGTTTCAATCGAATATCCATCTTGGAGTTCAAATAAAAACTTCATCGTTCCGTCATTGGACGTTTGCTGAATCAAAGTCTTCAATGTTGTGAAGGTGAATTGCGACTCCAACTTATCCCGTAATGATTTCGAAAGGTTGGACATATCTTCAAAACTGGAGACACGCTTTTTATAAAGCCAGTCATATACTTGCTCGGCCCGGAATGCCTTCTCTCCATTTTGAAGAAGCCATTCTTTAATTTGGTGAAGCTCCAATGAGTAGATCGATGGTTTTTCTGGTGTCGTGTCTTTTCTTACTCTAGATGATTTAGTGATTTCTGCCATTACAGCACCTTCTTTCTAAAACTCGCAATAAAGAATCCGTCACTGCTAAAATATTGCGGAAAAACTTGCAGCGTATGACCCTCGATATATGGCTGAACGCTTTCAGGCATTCTTGTGGACAAGGTTGCATCGCTTTCAAAATCCGGATGGCTTTCCAAAAATGCTGCAGCGACTTTGTCATTTTCTTCTTTATCCACCGTACAGGTACTATATACTAACCGTCCTCCTTGCTTAACAAGCGGGGCAGCCGATTCCAATAATTGTTGTTGTATACTTGAGAGTTTCATTATATCATCTTTTGTTTTAGTATACTTTACATCAGGTTTCCGGCGCATGACTCCCAACCCGGAACATGGTGCATCGATCAGGACCCTGTCAAACCCTTCCTTATTAAAGTGCTCTTGCACTTTTCTGCTATCAAGAGCCATTGTCTTAATATTGTTTCTGAGTTTTAGGCGCTCCGCCTGCTCTTTAATTAGCTTGACCTTATGTTCATGAAGGTCGAGTGCATATACTTGTCCTGTGGTCAAGCCTTCTGCGATATGGGTCGTTTTCCCTCCAGGTGCAGCACAGCAATCGAGCACAGCATCATTTTCATTCGCACCCAATGCATGGGCAACTAGCATTGAACTCTCGTCCTGAATCGATAAATACCCCATTTTATAGCTTTCTGAATGAGCAAGATTCCCTTTATAGCTGACGATTGCTTCTGGAACGACTTCACTCGCTTCAACATCATATCCTTCTTCCGTTAATATGCTGATCAGTTCACGGCGTGAGATCTTTTTTAAATTAACACGTCCTGTCTGTAATGGCGCAGTTAAGTTGATTTCACACATTTCCTTGGTTTTTTCATAGCCAAATTGCTCTACCCAACGCTGGACCAGCCAAATAGGATGACTCACTTCTATGGAAAGCCGTTCCAGATCATTTTTAATTTCCTCTAAAGAAGGAACACCATTTCTTTGAATATTACGAAGCACACCATTGACCATCGAAGAGGTGCCCTTGTGTCCGCGCTTTTTGGAAATTTCTACGGCCTCGAAAATGATTGCATGATCAGGCACTTTATCTAAATAGACCATTTGGTAAACGGAAAGTCTAAGTAAATTGATGACCCAGCTTTGCGTTTTTTTAGGTTGTTTAATAAACGGGTTCAAAAAATAATCCAAAGTCATTTTCCGCTGGATGGTACCGTAGCTTATCTCTGTAAGCAAACCGCTGTCCACGGCGGATAACTGGTGCTTTTTAATCAAGTTGTTCAATAATAGGTTACTGTAGGATTGGTTTTTCTCTACAGATTCCAAAATATCGAGAGCGATTTCACGTACTCCCTTTTTAGTTTGCTTCATTCTGTTCTCCTAACTTCATGCCTGCTTTAATGAACGATCCGGCTCCGCGCAAGTAATCTTTCGCCGGCATTTTTTTCTTTCCTGAAGGCTGCAGTTCTGTTACTAGTATTGCCGTCTCATTGCCTGTCGAAACGATGAAACCATCATTTTGTACCTCAACGATCATGCCCGGCAAGGCCTGCTTGCCAGCTTCTAATTTCTTCACTTGCCATATTTTCATAATGGAACCGTCTAAGGTTGTATAAGCAACAGGCCAAGGATTCAGGCCGCGTACATGGTTATAGATGTCTTCCCCTGATTTCGACCAGTCGATTTTTTCCTCCGACCGTTTGATGTTAGGCGCAAAAGATGCTTTAGCATCATCTTGCTTGATTGCCTGTAACTCTTCATTTATAAGTTTTGGAAGTGTGTCCGCAAGTAAATCCGACCCTACCTTGCTTAATTTATCATGCAATGTACCAACATTGTCTTCTTCCTCTATAGTAACTTCCGCCTGAGTCAATATATCACCGGCATCCAATTTTTCTGCCATATACATGATGGTTATCCCTGTCTTTTCTTTCCCCTGTAAAATGGAATAATGAATTGGCGCCCCTCCACGCAGTTCAGGAAGCAGGGAGGCATGTACATTAATACAACCGTACTTAGGGGCATCCAACAATTCATTCGGAAGAATTTGTCCGAATGCCGCCGTCACCACTAAATCAGCATTCAATGCAATGATTTTTTCAAGTTCTTCTTTTTCCCGGATTTTTTCAGGCTGATAAACGGGTATCCCATGCTTTTCGGCTTCGACTTTAACTGGCGGCGGCGTAAGCACCTTTTTGCGGCCCACTGGACGATCTGGCTGTGTGACAACAGCGATCACATCATACCCTTCATCAATGATTCTTTTCAATACCGGCACCGAAAAGTCCGGTGTACCCATAAAAATTATTTTTGTCATTCTTCTCCATACCTTTCTAACTCTTCTTCCGAAATATACCGGGAAACCTTACTTGTAAATAAGACTCCTTGCAGATGATCGATTTCGTGTAGAAGGGCCCTAGCAAGGAAATCCTCCGCTTCTATCTCGAAATAAGATCCTTTTCGGTCTTGTGCCCGGACTTTGACACGGAAAGGACGCACTACTTCACCATATAAATTCGGGAAGCTCAAGCATCCTTCAACACCTGTCTGTTCTCCTTCCAATTCCAGCACTTCCGGATTAATCAGTTCGATTGCACCTGATCCTTCCTCTATTTCAACGACGGCCACTTGCTTTTTCACGCCAACTTGAGGTGCTGCAAGTCCAACGCCATCCGCCTCCACCATCGTTTCATACATGTTATTTAACAGCTTTGCCAACTTTTTATCAAAACTTGTTACTTTATCGCATTTTTGTTGTAAAATTTTTTCAGGAAACAAAACAATCGGTAAAATAGCCAAAATTAAAGGTACCCTCCTAGATATGAAAAACAACACTTCATTATATAAAAACGCAAGCTGTTACAGCTCGCGGTAATCATCCATCTCTAAAATAATTACATCATGATCTGTGGATTTAAATCTATTGAAATCTGCAGATGATTTTGAGCGGTTTCTTTTTGGTAATGCTCTAAAAGTGTGCGTAAATGCTGATTCAGGTCCGGCTCTCGTTTGTATTTTATCAGACATTGATAGCGATATCTATTGTTGATTCGACTAATGGGCGAAGCAACCGGACCTAGTACGACAGAATCTCGATTCAATCGCGAGCCTAAATAATTGGTGATTTTCTCAGTAACACTCACCGTCTTCATTAAATCTTCATGTGAAACGGTTATAAGGACAACATAATAATATGGAGGGTAATGACTTTGCCTCCTTAGATACATCTCCCGTTCATAAAAAGCATCATAATCCTGCAGGGCAGAAAGCTCGATGCTGTAGTGCTCAGGCGTATAGGTTTGGATGACCACTTCTCCCGGAAGCTGATGACGTCCCGCCCTTCCGCTGACCTGCGTCAGCAGCTGAAATGTCTTTTCCGAAGAACGGAAATCAGGCAGATGTAGCATCGTATCGGCTGAAAGGACTCCAACAAGAGTGATATTAGGAAAATCAAGGCCCTTGGCTATCATTTGGGTGCCTAGCAATATATCCGCTTTTCCTTCACCAAAGG
>NZ_JBFUIQ010000112.1:0-12380 GCF_056401795.1 Peribacillus sp. P4_D6 | reverse complement strand
GCTGTAAGCTGCCTCATTGTTTTATTTCTACATATATTTAAAAACTGCCTGTGTTGACTTTCTCTGGACGGACGACTGGTTCGGATAATTTCTTACCTTCTTCATTAAGAACATCTGCGCTGCCCTGCACTTGCACTTCAACGCTTTCAATTCCTTTCTGTTCCGTCAAGGAAAGGACCAAGGCATCAAGGACCTCTTGTGATACCTTTTTCTCTTTAAAGCTTCCAAGGATATTTTCGTTAAAATTCAGGCTGACCTTACCTTCTGCCACTTTTGGCTCGTCAAGTAAAGCTACATCACTCATGAACCCTGTTTGCAGGCTAGAACCCGAAGGACTCTTCGTTAATTCCTGAATGACTGCTGTTACATTATCAGTCACCGTTTCGCTGATCCTGCGCGTCACGGGAACATAATAAGTGTACTCCTCATCACCGCCTACATAATAAACGGTGAGTGCTTTGGTATTGGAAATGTCGACTACATCACTCGTATCGATATTGATTCCTGAAGACCTTGAGATATTTTCATCTATCGGTGTACCATTGACCGGCATTTCGGAAATATCTTCCCCATTGATTCTCATTTGGATTTTATCGACCGAGTCGAATTGTGTCAGGGTCCATGTGATGGCTTGAAGGATTTTAAGTTCATCCTCTTTCTGATAGTTTTTGAATTCCGGCGAAAAGTCCGCCACAGCCACCCCGTCTTTAATGTTCACGCTTATTTGGGTATCGGCAGGAATGACGGCCCTGAACCCATTTGGAAGTTTATCCGTGACTGGTCCGTTATTGACAAGGTAATCAAGGGCTTGTTTAGCGACAGCTTCCGATTTAGGAAGTTCCAATGTCTGTGGAACCACATACCCGCTTTTATCAATTAAATATAACTCCGTCTTCACCGTTTTCGATTCTACAGCGCCTTCTTCACCCTCAGTCGCTGGCTTTTCCTCGCCATTCGTTTCTGTTTCTTTTAATGAAGATTCATCCTCGACTAATGAAACATCCTTCGGGGGATCAATTTCCTTTTTCTCTTCACCGCCAAATAATCCGCAGCCTGAAAGCCAAAAAGAAGATGCCAGAATGGTCACAGCCATTGTTACTTTTGATTTATTGGACATAAAATCACTCCTAGGACAGTTTGTACTCCTATTTATACGAGCCCTAGGGGAAAATAGACCAATTATTTTCCCTCCGATAATGGAGCTGGGCAATTTGCCCGTATTGATGCATCTTTTTCAGCTTCATTAGGATTTGGGAGACTTCCTGAATGGAACAATCAACTCCCATCCCCAAGTATAATCTGAATGCTGGATAGGATCCTTTCATCCACCTGCAGGGAAAGCGAGTGCCTCACGTTCCAATCAACGGCCACATGTAGAAACCATAAAAAAACTGCAGACAAACTCCATTTTCATTAAGTTTGTCTGCAGTCTGAAACTTCCAAATGGAAGTCTTATAAGTGATCGATTTTAATTGTTTCGATGGTATTGGCATGAATACCGAGCCAGCTCGACGCGATGGAACCAAACATATCTCTTGAACCGGTTGTATAAAAGCGATGAACTGGACGGAGCTTGCTTTTATTGATTAATTTATAGTAATCCAAAATGACACTYGCCTCCCGGGCCGTCTCTTCTCCAGAGGAAATGACTTGTACTTTATCCCCCATATAGGAAGAGATTACAGGCCCCAGCAGTGGATAATGGGTACAGCCAAGGATCAGTGTATCGATTTTCGTTTTCTTCAACGGGTTCAAGGTTTGTGCCACGACCCGATTGACGATCCCCCCTTGAAACTCCCCGCTTTCTACGATTGGGACAAATTTCGGGCATGCTAAACTATCTACTTTCACATCGGAATTGATGGAAGCAAGTGCGTCGTCATAAGCTTTGCTTTTTACCGTACCTTCCGTACCGATAACTCCAATATGCAAGGAATCAGAAACTTTCAATGCCGCCCTTGCCCCTGGGTGTATGACACCCAACACAGGAATCGGAAGTATAGCCCTGATTTCATCCAATACAGCTGCAGTCRCTGTATTGCAAGCGATGATCAGCATTTTTATATCCTTCTTCATCAAAAATCTCGTCATTTGCCATGTGAAGGTTTGGACATCTTTTTTTGTCCTCGGCCCATATGGGCATCTTGCTGTATCACCTAAATAAATTATATTTTCATTTGGAAGCTGACGCATGACTTCTTTAGCTACTGTCAAGCCGCCTACTCCTGAATCAATGATGCCTATCGGTTGTTTCAAAAAACTCGCCTCATTTTTCTTTCATTTCTTGATGTAGTTTTACTAGAATCCCTTTGAGGGACATGATGTCAGATTCGTTAAAATTGACTAACACGCCACTCAAGTACTGCCTCCGTTTATTAATCACTTCTTCGATTATCCGTTCGCCTTCTTCAAGAAGGTGAATTCGAACCACACGCCGATCCTTTTCATCCCTGACACGCTGGACAAGCTGATGTTTCTCCATGCGGTCAATCAGGTCCGTCGTTGTACTGAAAGCGAGAAACATCTTCGTGGACAATTCGCCAATCGTCATGTCCCCTGATTCAAAAAGCCATTGCAAAGCCACGAATTGAGGAATGGTAATTTTATAATCATGGAGAATTTCTCTTCCCCTTTGCTTAAGCCATGACGATACATAGCGCAATTCCTTCTCGATATCGGCTACATATGCCGCCTGCTTCTCTTCATCCATAAACACAGCTCCCCACTTCATGAAACTTATCATACTACCATTTTGGATGAAAGTGAAATGATTTTCAAGATTGATTGACTGGAATCATAATGAAACCCCACCATAAAAATAAGCAGCATCCAAAGAAGTCAAAACAACCAAATTGTTTTGCCCTTCCTTATATGCTGCCAATGAACGGGAGAGAAATTATTTATAAGGCTTACGTATTAAGAGTTAACACATTAAAGCTTAAGTTCTCCCATACGAAGGAGTTCTATGACTGCCTGCGAACGTCCTTTAACTCCAAGCTTCTGCATCGCATTCGAAATATGGTTTCGAACTGTTTTTTCGCTAATAAACAATTCACCTGCGATTTCTTTTGTTGTTTTGTCTTGTACTAGTAACTCAAATACTTCTTTTTCTCTTTTGGTGAGTAATGGCTTATGAGTGAATTCGTTCTCCTTCAAGTAATGTTACCCTCCTTGCCTTCACCAGCATAAAACCCGGAGTGGGTGTCTATTTAGTCAAGATATAGTATGTCGGCTGGGGCAATGGAGTGACTCTTTTACTTGTCTAAATGGAAATATTTTTAGGAATGTTCCAGCACAGTATACAGCATCGAACGCTTCATGTCTTCCGTCCATGGTACCGGCTTCCCGGTGGCCTTGGACACTTGTACAATCGTCCCCCTGCCCGTTAAACAAATTGAACCATCTTGTTTAGTCCCCATATAGTGTAGGTCCACTGAAGAATTTCCGATATGGTCAGCTTTCACATGGATTGTCAATTGATCATTGAAAAACATCTGCTTAAGGTAATCACACTGTAAATTGGCAACAACCGGCATCTCACCGCATTCAGCCGAGGTCCAATCCTTCATGAACCCCATACTGTTGAAATACTCAATCCGAGCTTCCTCAAAATAAGTAAAAGGAATCGTGTTATTCAAGTGCCCAAACATATCAGTTTCCGAAAAGCGGATCTTAATCTCATGTTTAAAAGAAAAATCATTGATCCACTCCGTTATATTATCGATATATGATATTTTGCCCAACTTGTGCACACCCTTTCTGAATTGAATGACTATTCACTCATTTTATAAGAAAACAACGATAATGAAAAGGATTTTCTATTGAAAGCAGGGTAAATTATCAAGCTCACTTCACAAATCCTTCACAGTTGGCCTGGTGCCGGATTTACACTTCAACCCCAGCTATCAATCGTTTATGATTCTCTCGATTCCCAACCAAGCCTGTGTATGTAAAACAATGAAAAAAGAACCCATATCATAAGATACAGGTTCTTTCATGTTCATGATTAAACTTCATCACTGCCGAAGAAGTTACGGAATTGTTGGATCGTAGTATCACGGTTCAACGCAGCAATCGAAGTCGTTAATGGAATGCCTTTAGGGCAAGACTGCACGCAGTTTTGTGAGTTACCGCAGTTTGCAAGTCCTCCATCACCCATGATCGTATTTAAACGTTCAGCTTTGTTCATTGCACCAGTTGGATGTGCATTGAATAAACGAACTTGTGATAATGGTTGTGGCCCAATGAAGTCTGAATTGCTGTTTACGTTCGGACAAGCTTCCAAACATACACCGCAAGTCATACATTTAGATAACTCGTAAGCCCATTGACGTTTCTTTTCTGGCATACGCGGTCCTGGTCCAAGGTTGTACGTTCCATCGATTGGAATCCATGCTTTTACCTTTTTCAATGAGTCGAACATACGGCTGCGATCGACTTGCAGGTCACGAACAACAGGGAATGTACGCATTGGTGCTAGACGAACCGGCTGCTCTAATTGATCGATAAGAGCTGTACATGATTGTCTTGGTTTACCATTGATAACCATTGAACAAGCACCACATACCTCTTCAAGACAGTTCATGTCCCATGCGATTGCTGTAGTGTGCTTGCCTTGTACCGTTACTGGATTACGACGAATTTCCATTAGAGCGGAAATTACGTTCATATTCGGACGGTACGCTAATTCGAATTCCTCATCATAAGGAGCTGAATCCGGTGTATCTTGACGAGTGATTATAAAACGGACTGTTTTAGTCTCAGATTTAGTTTCAACCATTTTTTTGCTCCCCCTCTTTAGTGTTTCGTAGTGTAGTCACGTTTACGCGGTGCGATCAGTGATACATCAATATCTTCATAATGGAATTCAGGTGCTTGATCCAAGCCTTTGAATGTTGCCATAGTAGTTTTCATGAATTCCTCATCATTACGTTCTGGGAAATCAGGTTTGTAATGCGCTCCGCGGCTTTCATCACGGTTTAACGCACCAATCGTGATTACACGGGCCAATTGCATCATGTTTTGCAGCTGTCTAGTGAATGCAGCTCCTTGGTTACTCCATTTTGCCGTGTCATTGATGTTAATTTTCTTGTAACGTTCCATCAGCTCAAGAATCTTGTTATCCGTTTCTTTCAGCTTGTCATTGTAACGAACTACAGTAACATGCTGTGTCATCCACTCACCAAGTTCTTTGTGAAGGATGTACGCATTTTCGTTACCATCAAGAGACATGACTTCATTCCATTTCTCTTGTTCTTGTTTTTCGTACCCTTCATACAATGAAGAAGGAATGGATTCTGAAGTTTTAGCAAGGCCTTCAATATATTTAACGGCATTCGGTCCAGCGACTGAACCACCATAGATTGCAGAAAGAAGTGAGTTGGCACCAAGACGGTTACCGCCATGTTGTGAATAATCACACTCACCTGCAGCGAATAAACCTTTGATGTTAGTCATTTGGTCATAATCAACCCAAAGTCCGCCCATAGAATAGTGAACGGCAGGGAAAATTTTCATTGGAACTTTACGAGGATCTTCACCCATGAATTTCTCGTAGATTTCAATGATTCCGCCAAGTTTAATATCAAGTAATTTAGGATCTTTATGTGATAGATCCAGGTAAACCATGTTTTCACCATTAATGCCAAGCTTCATGTTCATACATACGTCGAAGATTTCACGAGTCGCGATATCACGAGGTACCAGATTACCATAAGCAGGGTATTTTTCTTCAAGGAAATACCAAGGTTTCCCGTCTTTATATGTCCAGATACGTCCACCTTCACCACGAGCGGATTCACTCATTAGACGAAGTTTGTCATCGCCAGGGATTGCTGTCGGGTGAATTTGAATGAACTCACCATTAGCATAATTAACACCTTGCTGATAAACGATGGAAGCTGCTGAACCTGTATTGATCATTGAGTTCGTTGATTTACCGAAAATGATTCCAGGGCCGCCGCTCGCCATGATGACTGCGTCTCCAGGGAATGATTTGATTTCCATTGAAGTCAGGTTTTGTGCTACGATACCGCGTGCTGTTTGCTCATCATCGATAACAGCTCCAAGGAATTCCCAGCCTTCATATTTCGTTACAAGGCCTTCAACTTCATAACGGCGAACCTGCTCGTCCAATGCGTAAAGTAATTGCTGACCAGTTGTTGCACCAGCGAATGCTGTACGGCTATGTTGAGTACCACCGAAACGACGGAAATCAAGAAGACCTTCCGGAGTACGGTTGAACATAACACCCATACGGTCAAACATATGAATGATGGATGGTGCTGCTTCGCACATCGCTTTAACCGGCGGTTGGTTAGCCAAGAAATCTCCGCCATAAACTGTATCGTCGAAGTGGATATATGGAGAATCCCCTTCACCTTTTGTATTTACTGCCCCGTTGATTCCGCCTTGGGCACAAACTGAGTGAGAGCGTTTAACAGGCACTAAAGAAAATAAATCAACCTGTTGTCCCAGCTCTGCTGCTTTGATCGTAGCCATTAATCCAGCTAGACCTCCACCAACGATAACTATTTTACCTTTACCCAATTCTGTCACTCCCTTATTTCCATTAGCCAAGCTATGTTTTTCCTAATTCTTATAAATGAACTCTATCTTCTTATACGAATGCGAAAATTGCGCTGATTCCGATATAAGAAAGAAGAACGAAAACGATCAATGTAAAGTAAGTCATGATTCTTTGCGATCTTGGTGAAACTGTAAGACCCCAGCTCACAGCAAATGACCATAATCCATTAGCAAAGTGGAAGATTGCCGAGATAATACCAACAATATAGAACACAATCATGAATGGATTAGAGAAAATCTCTGCCATCATGTCAAAGTTAACTTCAGCACCCATAGCTGCTTGGATTCTAGTTGCCCATATATGCCAAACAAGGAAAATCAACGTTATGATTCCAGTTAGGCGTTGTAGCATGAACATCCAGTTACGGAAGAAACTAAATCTGCCTAAATTGTTTTTTGCTGTAAAGGCAATATAGATTCCGTACACAGCATGGAAAATGAGCGGTAGATAGATGACGACCCATTCTACCAAAATCTTCACGGGCGTAAACTCAATTAAATGAACTGCCCCATTAAAAGTCTCTTCTCCTTTTGTTGCCATAAAGTTTACAGATAAATGAAAAATTAGGAATAGACCAATTGGAATTACTCCTAGAAGTGAATGAAGCCTGCGATTCCCAAACTCACGATTTTTTGCCACTAAGTGCCCCCCCTTAATTTGTGAAAAATCATGCAAAGATAAACTGGTGGCTACCTTTTATCTCCGCGTGAAAATACAGTATAGAGTCAAAAAACTCCTCTATACTTCCTTTACAATTATGTGACATGTCCATTTTACTCCTGACTTCTATGTGCGTCAAGAAAACGGATACAAGAAATCTCTTTTTCAGAATAGATTTTATTGGATTATATTGGGTATTTTTTGTTTGTCAAGATGATATTTTGAATAAATTTCTAATTTAACTATTAATATCTCGGTATAATTTCTCATTTTTTTCCAATTGCTATTTAAATAAATAAAAAACAGTATAATTTGCAAAAGAAATACGTTTATAATAGATTTACAGAAAGAGGCGATAAACTATGAAAAAAAATATTGCTGCTGCGATAGAAGAAGAGATTCAAACGGAAGAAATTCAAACTGAAGAATTCAAAGTTCCAGCTTTCGGGTACGAATTAATCAGAGAAGTTCTATTGAACGATATTCTCGGAAAAGACTCTAATCAAATCCTCTATTGGGCAGGTAAACAATTAGCAAGAAAATTCCCATTGAATGGCGATCAGGAAGTGATTGAATTTTTCCAAAGCGCTGGATGGGGCAATCTGGAAATCTTGAAGTATACGAAACACCAGATGGAATTATCCCTCACGGGTGAAATAATCAGCCGCCGCTTGGATTTACACCCTGATTGTCACTTCCAGCTTGAAGCCGGTTTCCTTGCCGAGCAGTTTTCACTGCAAAAAAAATTCCTCAGCGAATCAACGGAAGAAATCAAACGCCGCGCAAAAAAAGTGATATTCACCATCCAATGGGATCCCAGAGATCCAATCTAATGAGCCCTGAAAACAGACTTACCCTTTTTACCGGAAGTCTGTTTTTTATTGGACTCCTGACACTTAAGCTAGCACATTTGCATGCTGACCAAGTTTAAATGCTTCATGAAGGGATTCAACCGCCTTCACCATTTCCTTTTCATTGACGACGGTCGAAACTTTAATTTCCGATGTGCTGACCATTTTCACCTGGATGCCTGTATTGGCCATCACTTCAAACATTTCGGCAGCCACTCCCGGATTGGATACCATACCAGAACCGACGATGGACACTTTGGCCAATCCGCTCTCCGTTTCGACCCGGTCGAATCCCAATTGTTCTTTATTATTTTCCAGCACGATCAAGGCCGCTTCCGTATCTTCACTTTTTGTGGAAAAAGATAGATTCGTCGTATCCTCGGCAGTCATGCTTTGAATGATGATGTCCACATTGATCCGGTTTTTCGCAAGCGTCGTGAAGATCGTGGATAATGCACCAAGTGATTGGGGCAAACCATATATTGTGACCCTCGTAATACTGTCTTCAAAAGCAATGCCGCGTACAATTAAGTTTTCTTCCATAGTTGCTTCCTCCTCTATGATCGTACCTGATTCTCTCTCCATGCTTGAACGGACTTCAAGCGGAATTTGATAATTTTTTGCATATTCGACAGCCCTTGGGTGAAGGACGCCCGCCCCCAGGTTGGCAAGTTCCAGCATTTCATCGTAAGAAATGGATTGGAGTTTTCGCGCGCCTTTTATGTAGCGTGGGTCCGTTGTGAAAACACCCGTTACATCTGTATAAATATCGCATCTATCCGCATTAAGCGCTGCTGCGATGGCAACTGCCGTCGTATCGGAACCGCCTCGCCCTAAGGTAGTGATTTCCCCATTTGCATCGTTACCCTGGAAACCGGCTACGACCACTATTTTCTTTTCCTGAAGCTGGGCTTGGATCCTCGTGGCATCGATGTTTAAAATCCGGGCATTCCCATGAACGGATTCCGTTTGCATGCCAGCCTGCCAGCCGGTATACGAAATAGCTTCATGTCCTTCTTCAATCAATGCCATCGTTAACAGGGAAATCGTTACCTGTTCCCCAGTCGTCAATAGCATATCCATTTCCCTCTTGCTTGGGGATCCGGAAATATCACGCGCCATGGAAACCAATTGGTCCGTTGTTTTCCCCATAGCTGAAACAACGACGACAACCTCATTTCCTTTCTTCGCTTCCTCAATTACCCGATTGGCAACATTTTTGATTTTTTCTACGCTACCGACGGATGTTCCGCCGAATTTTTGAACGATTAATGCCATCCTCATGCACCCTCTCTACTTTTTAGGCAATAAAAAAAGCAATGAGAAATATCTCATTGCTGTGGTCACATATCTTAATACTGTAATCACAGTGAGATAGCTCTCCAGGGTATAAACCCTGACAATCCGCCATTTCTTAAATGTCGGACCAGGAGGACAAGGTATGAGTCTTGTCTTCCTTCGGCGGCGTCCCCTTTCAAAACCTTTCATGGAAGCTCATACTTCTCCAGGTTTTTACTCTTGAATTCCGCACCTCTATCAGCACTTTTAAGTTGTCTAGTTAAAAATTCCTTTTAATCATAGCATAGAGATTTATCGGTAGCAAGATTATTCTTGTAATTTTCTAACGATTCCCTCGGCTACCCCTTTTGGCATGCCAGCTTCCATGATTTCCTCGGCCGTCGCCTCTTTGATTTTCTTCAATGATCCAAAATGCCTTAATAATTGCTTCCTTCGCTTTTCCCCGACTCCTGGAATATCATCAAGCTGGGAGTGAACCGCATTTTTCCCGCGCAGCTGGCGATGAAACGTAATCGCGAACCGATGCACTTCATCCTGAATTCTTTGCAATAGGTAAAATTCCTGGCTCCTTGAATCAAGAGGTACAAGTTCAAGCGGATTTCCGATCATCAATTGCGAGGTCCTATGCTTTTCATCCTTAATGAGGCCTGAAAGTGGAATATCCAAGCCTAATTCATTTTCCAGAATATCCCGTACCGCTTCGACATGTCCCTTTCCTCCATCAATGATGATCAAGTCCGGAAGCGGCAGCCCTTCTTTCAATACTCGTGAATACCTTCTTCTGACCACTTCACGCATCGATTCATAATCATCAGGTCCCTGGACCGTCTTGATCTTATATTTTCGGTACTCTCTTTTTTCCGGCTTCCCATCAATGAATACGACTAAAGCGGAAACGGGGTCACTTCCCTGAATATTGGAGTTATCGAAAGCTTCAATTCGATGCGGGGTGTAGATACCCAGTTGTTTCCCGAGGTTTTCCACCGCATTGATCGTTCTTTCTTCATCCCTCTCAATCAAAGAGAATTTTTCCTGAAGGGCGATGGAGGCATTTTTATTCGCCAATTTAAGCATGTCTTTTTTCGCTCCCCGTTTCGGGTGAATCGTTTTGACACCAAGCAGCCCTTCGGCCATTTCGGCATCCACAGATTCAGGCAGCAAGATTTCCTTTGGTTTAAAGTGGTTCGTAATCTCGTAAAACTGACCGAGGAATGTAAGAAGTTCCTGTTCGGGTTCATCGTAGACCGGAAAAAGCGAAACAT
This sequence comes from Peribacillus sp. P4_D6, assembly GCF_056401795.1. Taxonomy (NCBI): domain Bacteria; kingdom Bacillati; phylum Bacillota; class Bacilli; order Caryophanales; family Bacillaceae; genus Peribacillus; species Peribacillus sp. P4_D6. Next base: position 1,719 of record NZ_JBFUIQ010000112.1, on the reverse strand, counting down.
CCCTTTCTATCAATTTACCCTGCCGGACAAAAAATACCTGAACGCACATCCAGCCTTTATCATAGGCAAAGCCAAATACATCCCTGTCGATGAAATCGGTCGTCATCATTTTCTGCTTCTCCATCGTAATATCGATATGGGCAATCTTGTCACGGAACTCCTTGGCCCTCTCGAAATCGAGTTCTTCCGATGCCTCCAGCATTTTTTCAGTCAGTTCTTTTTTTATTTCAGTATGCCCGCCGTTCAAGAACCGGTTGATATCATCGACCATTTTTTTATATTCCTGTTCCTCTACATCATATACACATGGGGCCAGGCACTGACCAAGGTGATAGTAGAGACAAACGCGATCCGGTAACGTATTGCATTTTCTTAGGGGATAGATGCGGTCGAGCAATTTTTTCGTTTCGTTAGCTGCAAATGCATTCGGATAAGGACCGAAATATTTCCCTTTGTCTTTTTTGACTTTTCGCGTAATGATTAGACGCGGGTGGCGTTCCGCAGTCAGCTTGATGAAAGGATACGTCTTATCATCCTTTAGCATGACATTATATTTTGGGTCATGTTTTTTGATTAAGTTCAACTCTAAAATAAGAGCCTCGATATTGGAAGAGGTGACAATGTATTCGAAATCCTCAATCTCGTTCACGAGTCGAAATGTTTTACCATCGTGAGATCCCGTAAAATAAGAACGGACACGATTTTTCAACACTTTCGCTTTGCCTACATATATGATCGTTCCCTGACGATCTTTCATTAAATAACAACCAGGTTGATCGGGAAGAAGGGCAAGTTTATTCTTTATTTGTTGATTCATGCATTCAGCCTCCTGTTCTCCCTTTTTTACAATCATTATATATCAAGATAGCGAAAAAAGCTTCAAGTCCGCAGACTTGAAGCTTTTTTTAGCTATCTTACTATTACGCGTGTTTTGCAATAAGTTCAGCAAGTGCTTCTTTAGGTTGGAAACCAACAACCTTATCGACCACTTCACCGTCTTTAAGGACGATTAATGTCGGGATGCTCATCACACCGAATTTCCCAGCTGTTTCTTGGTTTTCATCTACATCCACTTTTACGATTTTTGCTGTATCGCCAATTTCAGTATCAAGCTCTTGAAGAACAGGAGCGATCATTTTACAAGGTCCACACCATGGAGCCCAAAAGTCTACAAGAACGACACCTTCGCTAGTATCTGTTGTGAAAGTTTGGTCAGTTGCATTTACAATAGCCATATATATTTCCTCCTCAAATTTACTCAAATAACTAAAAACAGTATACCACTGTTGCTCAAATCGATGCTAATATTTTGCTTCAGTGGTAGGATGTCCAAAAAAAAAGTAACTATGCAGGCCAAAAACCCTCCCCATTAGCGCAAACAAGGGGCAAGACATGTATCGGCTTATGCCGAATGTCTTGCCCCTCATCTGTATTATTTCTATTACGCGTTAACTTTAAGTTTTTTGAATTCTTCCGTAAGTAATGGAACGACTTCGAAAAGATCTCCGACAATTCCATAATCAGCCACATTGAATATGTTAGCTTCCGGGTCTTTATTGATGGCAACGATAACCTTGGAGTTGGACATTCCCGCTAAATGCTGGATCGCACCGGAAATTCCGCAGGCGATATAAAGGTCAGGTGTTACGACTTTACCCGTTTGCCCGATTTGTAATGAGTAATCGCAATAGTCTGCATCACATGCTCCCCGGGAAGCTC
>NZ_JBFUIQ010000111.1:0-12689 GCF_056401795.1 Peribacillus sp. P4_D6 | reverse complement strand
GATTTCAAAAATCCGCTCCCTTTCTGAATCCGCTTTTTGCCGTCAAACAGATATGGAAATATCATCAAAATAAAGACAGATCTAAAATAATATAAAAGGTACCTAGGGAAAAAGGATTATTTTTTTTCTGGTCGAATATATAATGAGCATGCTTTTAATATAAGGGGGAGATTGTAATGATGGATACTCCATTGATCATGACTCAAATCATTGAGAGAGCTGAAAAATATTTTCCGAAGAAAGAGGTAGTTTCGCGTACGGATGGTGGCATTCACACATTTACATATGCTGAGATTGCTGAGCGTACAAGAAGGCTGACCAGTAATCTTGAAAAATTCGGTATTCAAACAGGTGACCGTATTGGAACGCTTGCCTGGAATCATCATCGGCATTTAGAAGCTTATTTTGCGATTCCTTGTCATGGTGCTGTCTTACATACAATCAATATGCGTTTGTCCCCTCAACATGTTTCTTATATCGTCAATAGTGCGGAGGATCGATTATTATTGATAGATCCGGATGTCATCCCCCTTTTGGAAGCAATTAAAGATGAGTTAACGACAGTGGAAGGGTATATCATTATGACGGATAAAGATGAGCTGCCTGAAACGACCCTTTCACCTATTTATCATTATGAAAAATTATTAGCCGAAGGAAATCCGAAACAGCCATTCATCCAAACCTTGGATGAAAATGCACCTGCCGGCATATGTTATACGTCCGCCACGACCGGGAACCCCAAAGGTGTGGTTTATTCGCATCGCGGAATTTTACTGCATGCGATTGCACTGGGGCTTGCCGATTCTACAGCAATAAGTGAGCGTGATGTGGCCCTTCCTGTCGTGCCGATGTTTCACGTGAATGCCTGGGGCATGCCTTTTGCCAGTGTTTGGTTTGGAACGAAGATGGTTTTGCCAGGACCCTATTTCACCCCAAAGGTTTTGGCGGAGCTTATAGAGACGGAGAAGGTTACTATCGCAGCAGGGGTTCCGACGATATGGCTGGGCTTATTGAAGGAGCTGGAAGAAGGCAGCCATGATACGAGCAGTATTCGTGCCGTTTTATGCGGAGGGTCGGCTGCTCCGAAAAGCATGATTAAAACCTTTGAACAAAAGTATGGGATACCATTCCTGCATGCATATGGAATGACTGAAACAAGCCCGCTCGTATTTATATCGAAACCCAAAAGCTATCAGGAAGACCTCCCAGAAGAAGAACTTTATGAGTTGAAGGCCAAGCAGGGCCTTGTTTCGCCAATGATAGAAATTAAAGTGATGGGTAAGGATGGCGAAGTGAAGCCTGATGGAAAAGAAATGGGAGAATTGCTGATTAGGGGTCCTTGGATTGCCAATGAGTATTTTAAGGATGAGCGGTCAGGGGATACGTTTAAAGATGGCTGGCTTTATACAGGAGATGTAGTCACGATTGATGGAGAAGGATTCGTGAAAATCGTTGACCGGACTAAAGATTTGATTAAAAGCGGCGGTGAATGGATATCTTCCGTTGATATAGAGAATGCCTTAATGGCCCATGAAGGAATCTTTGAGGCGGCGGTAATTGCAGTGCCTCACGAAAAGTGGCAGGAACGGCCGATCGCCTGTGTTGTCTTGAAGGAGGCATACAAGGGACAAGTGTCCCAGGAAGACATCATCGAATTTTTAAAACCGCAGTTTGCAAAATGGTGGCTGCCGGATGAAGTGGTCTTTTTGGAAGAAATCCCAAAAACCGGCGTTGGGAAGTTTTTGAAAAGGGCATTGCGTGATCAGCTTCAGGATAAATATATCAATAAATAATGGAATATTTGTTTAATTATAACTTTTCACCCTATTCTCATAATGGTTGATGAATATATAATAGATTCATAGAACGAAAGAGGAGGAAATAAATTGAGTATTGAATCGACATCATCTGCAGGCACGATTTTAGTCACATATTCGGACAGGACGGCCACTGTTGCAATGAACCGTCCAGAGGCAATGAATTCTCTAAATCCGAAAATGCTGCATGATTTCATTAATGCCCTGAAGGAAGTGAGCGAGAATGATGAAGTGGACGTCGTCATTTTAAAAGGGAATGGGAAAGCGTTTTCCGCTGGTGGTGACATTAAGATGATGCTCTCGCCTGGAAAAGAAAACGCTTTCGATGAGCTGATGGATGGAATCAGTGAATTGGTGACCACCCTATACTTCATGCCTAAATTGACCATCAGTGCCATTCATGGTGCAGCTGCAGGGCTAGGGTTGAGTATAGCTCTTGCAACGGATCATCTTATTGCCGATTCGGAAAGTAAGGTTGCGATGAATTTCATCGGGATTGGATTAATCCCTGATGGCGGAGGACACTTCTTCCTTGAACGCCGTCTTGGTGAAGTGGGTGCGAAAGAATTGATCTGGGAAGGTAAAGTGCTTACAGCGCTTGAAGCAAAAGAAAAGGGCCTCATTCATGAAGTGGCAGACGGAACCTTGGAACATGCGGTAGAGAAAAAAGTGCAATCTTGGCTGCAAAGTCCGGTGCAGGCCATGATTAAAACGAAAAAGATCCTTAGTGAAAAAAATCGCCCGCTATTAATTAAGATGCTTGAGATTGAAAAAGCTGCTCAGATGAAAATGCGCCAAACAGCGGATCACCAAGAGGGAATAAAAGCGTTCGTGGAAAAAAGGAAACCGAACTTCATTGGAAAATGAATAAGAAAGGCCGTCACTTTCCAGTGACGGCCTTTTTTTATATAAGGAAAGTATGGAAAACTTGATCATATTTTTAGTGATTGCGCTTCCATTTTCAATCAGCGATGAAAAAGCAATAAAGCGCCTGAAGGCGATGTACAGCGATGTGTTTGATCTTGATAGTTTTTTTCCTTCAATAGATTTTGTCCCAATTCTTTTGCTTGTTCATCATTCTCGGCTGTAAATGATTCATCCAATAGTTTTTCCCCTGACGGTTCAAAAACGGTTAATTTGTATATTCTGCTCATTTTCAAAAACTCCCTTATCAAAAATGTTATCAACTGTTATAAAAATTTTATCATTATCTGTCAATTTTGACTATTGTTATGTGAGTGAATCTATTAAGACAAGGAATATTGATACATAGCTGAATATCTTGAAAAAGTAACTATATCGAACTAACTTCTCGTTTTTTTCCTTTAAGCTTGGAAAGAATGAAAACAAAACCTATTTATACTAGAGGAATTCTCTCTTTAAAATGAAAAATCATAAATGATATAATAAACTTGAGTGAAAGTGCATGTTGGAAGTGTATGGATCGAAGGGGGTTTTTTTGAATGACGGTAAAAATCGTTAATAATATCACTGAATTGATAGGAGATACACCTGTTGTTAGGATTAATCATTTAACAGCGGAGGGTGACGCTGAGGTATTCGTGAAACTTGAGTATTTCAATCCGAGCCGCAGTGTAAAAGATCGGGCTGCCTTCAATTTAATTAGGCAGGCAGAATTGGATGGTATCATTCAAGCCGGGGCTACGATCATAGAACCAACATCAGGGAATACAGGTATTGGGCTTGCCATGAATGCCGCGGCTAAGGGATATCGGGCGATTATGGTCATGCCGGATAATATGTCGAAAGAAAGAATCAATATATTAAAGGCATACGGAGCGGAAGTTGTCCTCACCCCTGCATCAGAGCGGATGCCGGGAGCCATTCGTAAAGCCGAGGAGCTCGCAGCAGAGATTCCTAATAGCTTTATTCCGCAGCAATTCGAAAACCAAGCCAATCCTGATATTCACAGAGTGACGACAGCAGTCGAGATTCTGGATCAGATGGATGGAGACCTGGATGTTTTTGTCGCTACTGCCGGAACGGGAGGAACGATAACCGGTACAGGTGAAGCCTTGAAAGAACATCTGCCGGATTTAAGGGTTGTCGTTGTCGAGCCTAAGGGTTCCCCAGTTCTTTCCGGAGGAAAGCCTGGTCCCCACAAGTTAGTGGGTACGAGCCCTGGTTTTATCCCTAGCATCTTAAATACAGAGGTATTTGATGAAATCGTTCAAGCGGCTGATGAAGATGCGATTTCCACCATGAAGGATATGGCTTCGAAGGAAGGGATATTGATTGGGCCTTCAGGAGGTGCCTCTGTCTGGACTGCCCTGCAGGAAGCCCGTCGTCTTGGAAGCGGAAAACGAGTATTATGCATTGCGCCGGATAATGGTGAACGCTATTTAAGTATGGATATCTTTAATTGATGAAAAAGACCGAATGCCGTGAATGAAACAATGTTCGCCATTCGGTCTTTTTCCTGTTGAATTTGCCCATACTGCATGATGACGTATTAAAATAATAATGTATGGGAAAGTATGTTCTGCTCATGTTAAAATAGAATATGAAATATTGAAAGAAATTGAGGTGACACTTTTGAGCGGTGTGAAGTTCATTCATGCGGCAGATCTCCATCTGGATAGTCCCTTTTCAGGGTTGAAGGATATGCCGTCATCTATATTAAAGGAATTAAGGGAAAGTCCGTTTAAAGCTTTTCAAACTATCATTAATGAGGCAATTACCCGTCAGGTTGACTTTATCGTGTTATCGGGGGATCTATTTGATGGGGAAAACCGGAGTCTCCGAACACAGGTCCGCTTTCGGACCGAGATGGAAAAACTCCAGCAACATCAAATCCCTGCCTATATCATTCATGGTAACCATGATCACCTTAGCGGCTCATGGATTACTGTGGGGCTGCCGGATAATGTCCACGTATTTTCAGGGCAAACCGAAATGAAACGATTTGAAAAAATCGATGGGACGACTGTCCACCTTTATGGATTCAGTTATCCGCGCCGTCAAGTAAGGGAGAGAATGATCGAAACCTACATAAAAGCTGAAGGGGCCGATTATCATATAGGTCTGCTTCATGGGAATTTGGAAGGCAATTCCGAACATAGCCCGTATGCCCCTTTTTCAATGAAGGAACTTGCTGCCAAAGATTTCGATTACTGGGCATTAGGCCATATTCATAAACATCAGGTAGTTTCAGAAGATCCGCTTGTGATATATCCAGGAAATATTCAAGGCAGGAACAGAAAGGAGTCAGGCGTCAAAGGGTGCATGCTTATAGAATTCGATGGGGACATGAAGCGCCATTCTTTTATTGAAACCTCTGAGGTGATATGGGAAAGCGAAACAATTGAATTATCTGCAGAAGGTGGATTTGATGCCCTGTTCAAGCAATGCAAGGAAGTAATTGAACGGAAGGGTTTCGATGGGAGAAGCTTTCTTTTGGAGTTGAAACTGGATGCAGGTGATGCAGCAGGAGCTACCGGKGAATATCTTGAGGAATTGACCCGGATTTTGCAGGAAGGGGACCAAGGGGAATCATTTGTCTGGGTGTATAAAATCAAACTCATCCAGTCCATTCCTATGAATAGGTCAAATGAAAGTATATCGCCATTTCTGGCTGAGGTATCCAGGCTTGCTTCTGAATTTGATGATACGGAGGCTGCTCTTGCCCCGCTATACATTCATCAGGGAGCAAGAAGGTTTCTTGATTCAATAGAGCCGGATGAGCAGAGGGAACTGTTGGATGAAGCGGAAAGATGGCTTTTGCACGTTTTTGAAGCGAATAAATGAGTGTAGGGAGGAGCAACGGAATTGATTATTAAAGACCTCCATGTTTATGGTTACGGCAAACTGGAAAATCAGCGTTTTCCTGAATTGGGACAGCTGCAGATTTTCTTTGGGGAAAATGAATCGGGCAAGTCAACCCTCATGTCTTTCATTCATAGTATGCTGTTTGGTTTTCCGACAAAGGTTCAAATCGAACCGCGTTACGAGCCCAAAATGCATGCCAAATATGGGGGAAGGCTCAGCCTCATAACAAAAAAAGACGGGGAAATCGTTATTGAACGTGTGAAGGGAAAAGCAACTGGTGATGTGAAATTGACCTTCGAGGATGGAAGGGTCGGCGGCGAGGATGAATTGAATGAGATTCTTCATGGCGTTGATAAAAACTATTACCAAGCCATTTTTTCTTTTGACCTTCAAGGTCTGCAGGGATTACATACACTAAGTGAAGGTACGATGAGTAAATATCTGCTTTCAGCCGGGCTGATCGGGAATGATAAACTACTTGAAGCCGAAACGAAATTGCAAAAAGAGCTCGATTCAAGGTTCAAGCCATCAGGTCAAAAACCTTTACTGAATGTGAAAATGAAAGAACTTAAGGAATTGCAGAAAAAGGTGAAAGCATCTGAAGAAGAACAGCAGTCATATACGGCATTACTTCAGGAAGAAGCAAAACTTAAGGAGGAGCTCTCTAAAGTCACGGGGGATATTCAAGAGATTGAAGAAAATCTTGTTAACGTAAGTGCTTTTTTGCGAATTAAACCCTTGGTTGAAGAACAGGGGGAACTAGAGGCTGAAATAAGTAAAATTCCGGATGTGAATTTTCTTGTTGATGGCTTAAAAAGACTTGAACAGCTACAGGCAGTTGGAATCCCCATGAAAGCCCAACTTGCTGCATTGACTGAGAAAATGAACAAACTAGAGGGGAAACTCACGGAAATCAAAATCAATCCATTCATCAAGGAGCATAAAGAGCAAATTGAACATGCAATCGATCAAGGAACATTGTTGGAGAAGCTCGAGCTGGATATTAGAAAAGCGGAACACGAAACGCTGTTGGAAGAAAAGAATATCGAAAAGGTGAAGCAGGAATTATTTTTGGATGTTTCTGATGAGGAAATAAGAAAACTGGATATCAGTACATTCATGAAGGAAAAGGTGAAAAGGGCCGAAAGGGAAAAGCATCAGCTCCAAAATGATAAAAAACAGCTCGATGAGAAATATGAACTTCAAAAGGGAAGTCTGGAAACGACAGAAGCCCGCTTGAAGGAGATTAAGGCCCAGTTACTGCCAGATGAAAAAAGAATCGAGCTGGAGTCCTTATACAACAAGCAGAATAACATCGAATTTGAAGCAGCACAATCCCTTATTCTTGATGAACAAATACTTGAACTTGAAAAGCAATTGGGATTACAGAGGAAGAAGGAAGCGGATAATCACAAACGTTCAAATATCATGAATGGCAGTTTAATAGTGCTACTATGTTTAGGTGCAATCGGAAGTTATTTCAGTGAACAGATTTTGTTGGGGGTGATACTTCTAGCCGTAGCTGTTCTGTTTGCGGTTTCCAGGTATCTCTTTAAAGGTGATGATATATCGTCCGGGTATATCAGGCAATTGGATGAGATGAAAAGGAAAAGGGCTGCAATTGGAAGTGAAACCAATAAAGGGAGTGAAGGAGAGTCGATGGGGAGGCTGCTTGAACTGGACCAACGTCTCCAAAGGCGCTTTGAAAGTGAAAGTTTCAAATATGAAGAAAGGGAGGAAGCGTTTGAATCGACGATTCAGGAGTATGCCGATTGGGAAGCTAGCAGGGACCGGTTGGATAAAGAATTGAGGAAGATCTTAAGCGGTTGGGGTCTGTCTTATCCTGGAATGGAAATTAATCTTGAATCTGTATTTGAACTTCTTGAGAAATGGAAGGAAGCCGTTGATAGGAAATATGAAACAATCAAGAGGCATGATTTTCTCCAGGCAGAATTTGAGGGTAAATCAAAGGCTTTATTTCATTTTGCAAATAGCCTTGATTTTGAAACATCCACATGGAGGGAAGCGATTGGCCAATTGAAACGGGAGTTGAATAAAGCGGTTGAATTCTCCGTTCAGTTAACGCAATGGATGCAGGAAAGAAGTCGTTTGACGAACGAAATCGAGCAGCTGACGATGGAAAATGGCTATCTTGATGCAGAAATGGAAATGCTTTTTAAGTTAGCGAAGGTCAAGGACGAGGAAGAATTCAGGCATGTCGCTGCATTGTCCGAAAAGAAAATCACCTTACAAAAGCAGCTTGATTTGATTACCATTCAAATTGGGCAATCCAGAATGCTGCCTGATCAAATCCAATCTTATTTAAAACAGGGGATCAATACTTATACATTTGAGAATTTGGAACAKAAACGGAAGGATTCTGTAAAGGTGAAATCCCTTTTGTTAGAGAAGCGGGCGGATGCGAAGCATAAGATAAAACAGCTTGAAGTTTCAGGGATTTATGATGATTTACTTCATCGTTTTCATGAAGAAAAAGCTGCTTTTAACGAAGAGGCGAAGGAATGGGCGAAATTGGCAATAGCCAAAAGCTTATTGAATAAAACATTGGACCGATATAAAAGGGAGCGTCTGCCGAAGGTGATCGCTGATGCCGAGCGGCATTTTTCCTTTTTAACGATTGGAAACTATCGGAAAATCATTCTTGATCAGTCGGGAGAAGGGATTTTGGTACAGCGCAGTGATGGTTTGAGTTTCAGGGTTGAAGAGGTCAGCCGCGGGACAGCTGAGCAAATTTATGTTTCCTTAAGGCTCGCACTTGCTGATCATACTTTTGAAAATGATTCATTCCCTCTCATCATTGATGATAGTTTCGTCAATTTTGATGCGGAAAGGACAAAACGGATGCTTGAGTTATTGAAAAAAGTTTCGGAAAAGCGGCAAATCTTATTTTTTACATGCCACCGATATATAATGGAGCACTTTAGTGAAAATCAAGTGATTCGTCTATCCAGCCCCGTATTGCGCCAAAATATGAATGATTTGATCATCCCCGAAATATAATGGGTCTTAAACTATAGATAAAGAGAGTGAAGTCATTGAATAGGAATGAGTTTGTAAGCCGTCATGATTCTTCTTTGGAGTTAATCATCGAAAAGGAGTTTCCTGGTAAACGATGTGTTGGGGGAAAATATTCTGCCATAGGTCATCGCATCACTTTATATGAGAGAGATATTGAAATTCAGTGTGAACGCTCCCTAGGCTCGCTTGCAAGGCTTGAGGAATATACATGGGTGATTCTCACACATGAGATGGGGCACGCATTAGACCCCGATCTTGCTGTGCTTAGTGAGGAGCTGCACCGTACAGGAAAATCAGAAATCCTTTATCAAATAGAGGTCAATGCATGGAATATTGCAGAAGGAATCATTCCTTTTATCGATCATGATTTATTTACCTTCATTAGGGATGAATCCCTGGAACATTGTACAAATCGCCTGCTTGTCGGTTAAAAGGCTCTCCATATGGAGGGCTTTTTTTATTTTCCGCTAAATGGAGTTTGGAAATTCCGATAGTAATTCGCAGAGGGGGAGAATGGACTATCGTTCGGAAGCTACAGGCAGTGATGAATGAAAGTATAATGTGCTGGTTTTTTTAGATTAATGTTTCCAAAGGAAGCTTCATATCTTTAAAGGAGCATTCACTTTAATGAATCATATAAGAGGAATGGGACATGGAGTTATGGTTTATATTCCTTTTTAAGATTGACAGTGAGAATCATTTTCATTAAAATGGTATTATTAGACTAAAAGGGGAGTATTTTAATGCGACCAGCTATTAACACTCAGTCTTTATCGCTCGGTTATGGTGATAAATTAATCATAAATGATATGAATATAGAAATACCCAAAGGGGAGATCACGGTATTCATCGGTGCTAATGGATGTGGAAAATCAACACTTCTAAGGTCTGTAGCCCGATTGTTAAAACCTCAATCCGGCTCGGTCTTGCTCGAAGGCAAAGCGATCTCAACCATGCCATCGAAGGATGTAGCGAGAAAGATGGCGATTCTTCCGCAATCCCCGGTTGCTCCTGAAGGGCTTACCGTCTATCAACTTGTTAAACAAGGAAGATATCCTTATCAAAGTTGGTTGAAACAGTGGAGTTCCGTGGATGAAGAAAAAGTTCAAAAGGCGATTGAAGCAACGAATCTGACCGATTTAAAGGATCAGGCAGTCGATGAATTATCGGGAGGGCAGAAGCAACGGGCATGGATAGCCATGACGCTTGCTCAGGATACGGATGTCATTTTGTTGGATGAACCGACTACATATCTTGATATGACCCATCAAATCGAGATTTTGGACTTATTGTTCGACTTGAATGAGTTTGAGAACCGAACGATCGTGATGGTGCTTCATGATTTGAATTTAGCTTGCCGTTATGCGGATAATCTGGTGGCACTTAAAAATGGGGCGATACATGCTCAAGGCCGGCCGGAGGATATCATCACGCCTGAATTGGTACAGCATGTATTCAGCATGGAATGTCAAATATCCTTTGATCCAATTTTCGGCAGTCCCATGTGCGTCCCGTTTGGTAAAGGGCGCTACGCACAAACTCAGATAAAAGCGCTGGCCAATGCATAACCTCACACCAGCCATTGAAAAAGAACTTCAGGGATACCGGATATCCTTTCGAGATGTAGCCAAAGTTTCCAAGACCTTCAATCATGCTGATGAGCTTATTCAGTATGCACAATCCCGGACTGGGGCGGAAACGTCAAGGATAGCCATTTCAATGTGGTTCAGACGCTATGCTTTTTTTGTCACGGCACAATTGTACATATTAAGCAAACATCGGCTTATCTGGGAAGGTACACTTCAGGACTTTGGTGTTTTGGATGATCCGGAAGATGAGCATTGGCTCCCGATTTTTTTGCTGAAAACCAACAGGTGGAGCCATGTCACGGAAAAGGAAAGCCCTTCTGCCCTCCATTCCATATTGATCAGATTTGGTGCTGATGCCATTCGCTTCTTTTCCGGAACTGCTAAAATATCGAAACTAGTTCTCTGGGAAAATATTTGGAGCTATACGATATGGATGTATAGTGAGTTATTGAAGCAAACTGATATAAAGACGCGAGTTGAAAAGGACATTGAAATCCTTCTTGAAGATGAGGTATGGCTGGATATTGAAACGCGTTCCCCCTTTAAACGATTCATTGGGGAAAAAAGTGTCCCGGAATCCATGAACCCATATAAACGGGTGACATGCTGTTTATATTACCGAATTGATGGCCAGGAGAAGTGCGCGTATTGTCCGAACAAAAACTGTTGAAATAGATTTGATTGGAGAGCCAGGCTTGGGGTCAAGCCTGGTTTTCTTGTGGAGTGATAAGAGACGGCAATGCTTTGGCTTTTCCTGTCCAATGTCTATCACTTATTAACGAAAACTAAACGCACTAACGAGATTGGTATGTTATAATGTTGATATTTAATTGAACGGAGGCAGTCGCATGGGAAATGGGATCATACACTACGGAATTGGTGAAGTAGTAGATATATATATGTACATTAAAACGAGTACAAAAGCGGTGGCAAGTAATGGAAAGCCTTTTTTAACATTGATTTTGTGCGATAAAACCGGCGAGATAGAGGCAAAGCTATGGGATGTTTCCGAGGCTGATGAGAAAACATACTGTGCGGAAGCAACAGTGAAAGTTCAAGGGGAAGTCCAGAATTATCGAGGACGCAGCCAATTGAAAATCCGTAATATTAGAATTACTTCAGATACTGACGGGGTCACGAAAGCCGATTTAATTCAAACGGCTCCTTTAAGTCAGGAAGAAATGATGGAAACCATCACTCAATTTATTTTTGAAATGAGGAATCCGAATATCCAAAGGGTGACTAGGCATCTCATAAAAAAATATCAAAATGAATTCCTGACGTTCCCTGCTGCCACCAAGAACCATCATGAGTATATGTCGGGACTGGCCTATCACGTTGTTTCGATGCTAGGGCTGGCTAAGTCCATTTCAACCCTATATCCTTCCCTCAATAAGGATCTTTTGTATGCAGGGGTCATTCTGCATGACCTTGGAAAGGTGCATGAGCTATCTGGACCTGTTTCGACTGTTTATACAGTGGAAGGGAACTTATTGGGACATATCACCATCATGGTGAATGAAGTCGGTAAAGCTGCAGAGGAATTGGGCATTGAAGCGGAAGAAATCATGATTCTCAAGCACTTGATATTAAGCCACCATGGTAAAGCTGAGTGGGGCAGTCCCAAGCCGCCGATGGTTAGGGAAGCGGAAGTGCTGCATTATATTGATAATATGGATGCCAAGATAAATATGATGGACCGCGCCTTGGAAAAAGTGAAGCCGGGTGAATTTACGGAAAGAGTCTTCGCGCTCGATAATCGTTCATTCTATAAACCGACATTTTAATGAAATATGCTTCTTTCTCGATGGAGAAAGAAGCATATTTTTTTTGTTCGAGCATATTCTCTAGTAAATGAATAGTAGATTTTTTGGGAGGGAATGGACATGCCAATTTGGATCTGGTTCGYGTTTATTGGAATAATTGTCAGTGCAGTCATGTCAATTTGGACAGCTAGGCAGGAACGCCTCATAGATGATGCTTGGATTGAAAAGGAAGGCCAGAAATACATTGAACGCATGGAAGAAGAGCGTGAGAGGCGTAAAAAGGATATAAATCAGGGAGCATAGCCTGAATGATGAAAAAAAAGCGACAGGTAAAGTCCTGTCGCTTCAGTTTGTAGACAAAAGGGGTTCGGAATTAAAAAATTCTGAACCYCTTTTGAAATTCCCTTTGAATTTCCGCCTAAAGTTAAGAGATTGGGGCTCTACACGAGCCCACTATGTTAGGCCATTTTTGGACCTCGCCATGTCCAATTGGCCATCTTCTTTAAATTAATGGCAGCGAAAGTAAGCATCGCCTGCATCGACAATTTTTTAAGTCCCCTTAAAGTAGTCCAACGCATACCATGCTTTTCTTTTGCATCAGCGAATACACGCTCAATCGTTTCTTTACGTTTTGCATATATAGGTTTTACATCTTGATGATGACGCAGATGATCTGCTTCTTCCACATG
>NZ_JBFUIQ010000110.1:0-12773 GCF_056401795.1 Peribacillus sp. P4_D6 | reverse complement strand
GTATGGACCATCAGCATAGGGGTTATCAAAGACCTTGCTTTCAATTGAAACAATATCCAAGGAAGTCGGCGGTCCATAATCCGATATGCTTTTTTGTTGGATTCTACCTTGTTTTGACGTCATCTTTTCCAGATAACCGTATGCTAGCCCTTGAGCCAAACCACCGTCAATTTGGCCTTTCATAATCCGTTCATCGATGACCTTCCCAACTTCATAATTGCCGTATACTTTTTCTAACTTTAAATTACCTGTTAACGTATCAACTTCTACTTCAACGATATTAACGCCCCATGAATAAGCCGGGTACGCATCTCCAGTGAAGGTTTTCTCATCCCAAGGAATCATTTCACGGTGAACATAGTGCTCAACCACTTCCTGTTCCACCCCTGTTTGCCACTGATTCTTAAGTTTTTTTGCGGCCCGTTCAAGCAATTTTCCGACAATCATCGTCGTCCTGGAAGCTACGGTCGGACCCGAGTCGGGAACTTCTTTTGTGTCGGGATAAGGGTACAAAATATCTTCGAACGGGAGGTTAAGTTCTTTGGCGACAATTTTACACAACGTCGTCAAAATACCTTGTCCCATATCAGAGTTTGAGATTTTTAGTGATACCTGGTCGTCCTTTGATTTAACCAGTTTCACCYTTGCTTTAATATGATCTCTTTCGCCACTGCCAGTAAATCCACAGCCGTGGAGGAACAGCGAAGTTCCTATCCCTTTTTTATAGCGCTGATTTTGTTGATTTAAGCGCTGAAAGTCTTCTTTTTTCTTATTGTATTCTGACACGTTGAGTACGTCCTCAATCATATCTTCCACTAATATCGGGTCGCGGAATTTACCTTTGGTGATGGTGGGATCTCCTTGTTTGACGAGGTATTTTCGTTTATAATCAAGCGGGTCGATTTTTGCCAGCTTACTAAGATGTCCAATATGACTTTCGATTCCGGCAAAGCTTTGAGGAGCACCAAAGCCTCTGAAGGCGCCGTTCGGAACGGTATTGGTTTTTAAGACATAGCCTTTTGCATGAAAATGCGGAATTTTATAAACACCAGCACTGTTTAATAATGCGCGCTGCAGCACGACAGAGCTCAATCCAACATTTGCCCCTCCATCGAGAAAGATGTCAACACACATGCTTAAAATATTTCCTTCCTTATCAAGGGCCGTCCGATATTTGAGTTTGGCCGGATGCCTTTTCGTCGTTACCAGCATATCCTCAGAACGGTCGAACACGAGCATTACCGATTTTTTTACTGCTCTTGCGGCAACGGCTACGTGACAAGCCATCATTGAAGGATAATCTTCTTTGCCGCCAAAACCTCCGCCGGTAGGGCTTTGAACAACCCTGACTTCATCGTCACCACAGGCTAATGCGCTTAGCAATGCATTTTTTATATAATAAAGACATTGCATCGATCCCTGGACGACAATTTCATCATCCTTATAAACGGCGAGCATTCCTTGCGGCTCAAGATAGACATGCTCCTGATAACCCGTATCATATTCTTCTTCGATGATTTGATGGGCTCCCTGCTCGATAGCTGAAATGTTTTCTAAGCTTTCCCCAAATTCATAGCTTGCCAAAACTAAGGATACTGATTTTTGCTTGATCGCTTCGGCCAATGTATAGATAGCCTGATGTTCTTCAAATTCAACCTTCACTTCATTTAACAAACTGTACAGGATATCCAGGTCTTTGCCCGTGAGCATGAGAATTGGCTCACCAATATAATTGACCCACTCATTGGCAAAAATGGGCTGATCTTCTTTGATAATTTTGACATAATTCGGTCCGGGGATATGCTCTGCTCCAACAGCTTCATACCCTTCCGGAAGATTGGGTAATTGAATGGATATGATTTTTCCATAAGCAATTGGCGATCGATACAAAACACCATAAACCATATTTTCCACTTTTACGTCACTAATATAGGGCAACTGGCCCGATACTTTACCTTTATGGTCCTTTTTGGGCACTGAGGTGCTTATGTCTTTGAGATTCATTGCAACAACACCCTTCGACTCATTTTTTTAATGGGACATATTCTGAATAGAAACCTGTTCCAATGATTTTATCAATGAGAATGATCTTTTATGATTCATTTCTATTCAAGATTTTCGTAGTTTTTATTTTTACTTCGAGAAATTTAAAGCTTTATCATAATTAATGGCTTTTTGGTAATCCTCCGGTGTATCAACATCCATTAATACTCCCGCATCATCTACATTCATGTATTGCTTTTCGTAACCGTCCAGGACCACACGCAAATTACTTTCTGGATTGGTTTCGAGAATTTTCTGTTTCACTTCGCTTGATAATTTAATGGGATGGCCGCCTTTATAGTCAAAGCTGGGAATAACCACGTTTCCTTTGTGTTTTGCTAGTAGCTGAACAGTCTCTTTTTTTACAAGCGGACAATCGCCGGGTGTTAAAAAGAAGGTTGGGGCATTCACTTCGTTACAGCCCTTTTGAATGGAATGAAACATTCCCTGGTCAAAGTTTTCATTATAAATAAACTTGATTTGAAATGAATAGGCATTTTCACTGATAATTTTGACAATTTCCTCTTGGATGATTTCCGCTTGAAATCCAGCTACGACGATGACCCTGCTGCATAATCCTTCAAATTTAGAGATTGTTTGCTCCAACACGCTCATTTGCCCCATCGGCAAAGTCATCTTAAATGCATTCGCTCGGCTGGAATATCCAGCAGCTAGGACGATCGCTTCCATTTTCATCACCTTCTACCTATCATTTTTCTTAAATCTCACAATAAAAGCATAAGCGGAGGCAGGATTTGCTGTATGGACTATAAGAGAACATAGTGTTTTTTCTTTATATGCGTAAAAGCCTCATTATATTACTTATGGTACGCTTCCCGTAGTTATTTAAGAGGCAAAAAAAACAGACAGGATAAATATTTTCCTGTCTGTTATAGTTTATTCAAAATAACAATCAGAATCATTTCACCCCTGAATTTTCACAACATTGAAGGTGTAAACTATGTTCCCACATACTATATGTGTAGAGTGCAGAGGTAGGAAATATACAAAATAAAGATGAGATGCAGTGGTGCATCTTTGCTTATCTATTTTACTTGTTCATGAATTAAAGGTATACATCACGGTAATTTAACTCAGTTAGTTTCACCTTTTAAAACTCCTAAAGATATCATTATCTTTAACCTTATTAGGTTACACACTGTAAATAATTCTAATGAGATGGTCGTCGCCATCTTCATGAATACGTATTTGTTTATAATAATGTATATATATTGATTTAAAAGTGGAATTACCTTAGAATTAAAACAAAGATTACCTTTTTAGGATATCGAACCCACCCACCTTTAGCAAAGAATGGAAGGGTTCAATGAAAGGCATTGTCGGTAGAAGTCTCCTTTACGGGACTGCTAACGACAATGCCTTTTTCTTTAACTAAATCTAAATATAGGAAAGACAAAACTTTTCTAATAAAAGAATGAGTGTTGTTTCCGCTATTTATTTGAATAATTTGAAATAAGGTAATTTCAATGACTAGGAGGTCCTATAAATGGAGTTGGTTACAAGTCTAAACTCATCAGTCAACATTAAAGTAATTGGTATTGGCGGCGGAGGAAATAACGCCGTTAACCGTATGATCGAACATGGAGTTAAAGGTGTAGAATTTATAGCTGTTAATACAGATGCACAAGCTCTTAATTTATCAAAAGCAGAGATCAAGATACAAATCGGTGCAACATTGACAAAAGGTTTAGGATCAGGGGCAAATCCAGAGGTAGGTAAACAAGCAGTTAAAGAAAGCAAGGAGCAGATCCARGAAGCATTAAAAGGTACAGACATGGTACTCATTACAGCCGGAATGGGCGGCGGTATAGGAACGGGTGCTGCCCCTGTCATTGCTCAAATTGCCCGTGAGCTTGACATACTAACCATTGGCGTTGTAACACTTCCGTTTGCGTTTGAGGGCAATAAGCGTGCAACACAAGCAGCAGGAGGGATCTCCTTAATGAAGAAAGCAGTGGACACATTAATTGTCATTCCAAACGATCGCTTAGTGGAGATTTTACATAAAAATACACCAATGCTTGAAGCATTTCTTGAAGCGGATAATGTTATTCGCCAAAGTATCCAAGGTATATCGGATTTAATTTCTGTACCAGGTTTAATCAACATTGATTTTGCAGACGTGAAAACAATCATGTCCAATAAAGGGTCTGCCTTAATAGGCATTGGCAGAGCAACAGGTAAACATCGCGCTGCGGAAGCTGCAAAGAAAGCCATTTCCAGTCCGTTACTTAACACTTCCATCGACGGAGCGCAAGGTGTGCTAATGAAACTCACAGGCGCCAATATAAGTCTATATGAAGTACAAGAGGCAGCTAATATTGTTACTTCCGAGGCAGACTCAGAGTTAAATATGATTTTCGGTTCTGTTATTAATGAAAACTTAAAAGATGAAATTATAGTAATTATCATTGCTACTGGCTTGAATGATCAGGAGGTTCCATCATTGAAAATGCCTGCCGCCCTTCAATAACAGAAATGGAAAAACGGCTGTCACACGAGTTTTGATGCAAAATACGATTATTATAATTCACCAAGACCAAAGTTAGTGAAAGTCCAATAGAAGGTAGGAAGCAAGAATTATCTGAAAGTCCAGAAGATGGGACATAAATAGTTTCTATTAAGCTTCTTTTAACCTTTTCATATCCATAAAAAAGGTATGGAAACTGAAAACGGTAATAGATCGGTTTGTTTTCCCGCATTTTCTATTAATGGACTGTTTTCTTCCACATATCATATTGAACGGAAATGAATGGTTTGGGAAACATGGGAAAGTGGATTGATATGGATTCCAACAAAATACTTTGAGCCTATTACCCCGATTTTCATGTTGTTTCACCTCTAAAATCAAATAGTATTTTTATTATACGGAAAAATCTTATTAGCACTTAAAAAAATTCACCAAAAATCATGCTTTGAAAAGTGAAAGTCCATCTCGTCATTGTTTAAATTTTAAGAATGGGGACCTCTTTACGGAGGTCCCCATTAATGAAGGCAAGGTTTCTTGTTCAAAGGTACAATTCATTACGGAATATCATGTCCCATCGAGCTAGTAAATATGTTAAACCATTGCTCTTTTTCCATGCTTAAGTTTAGTGAATCAATGGCGCTGTCCAACCGTTCTTTCTTACCGGACCCAACGATTGGCATGATTTTTGCGGGATGCCTCAACAGCCAGGCATACATCACTTCATCTATTGCATTGGCACCGATTTCTTCTTTCACGGTTTCTAACGTTTTTCTTAAACGGACAGCCTTTTCGTTCGATTCCTCAAATATGCTGCCTCCTGCAAGCGGTGACCATGCCATCGGCGCAACGCCCTTTTCCTGACATAAGTTCAAGGTTCCGTCTTCGAAGTTTTCAAGATTGTATGCCGAAAGCTCCAGCTGATTCGTCACAAGCGGATAGTCTAGATATGGTTGGAGCATATCCCATTGCGGTTTTTTGAAGTTCGATACTCCAAAGTTCCGGACCTTTCCTGATTCCTTTAATTGATTAAACGCCTCAGCCGTTTCCGCCGGGTCCATCAGGGGATCCGGACGATGGATAAGTAATAAATCAATATAATCCGTTTTAAGATTCATAAGGGATTGTTCAACAGACTTTATGATATGGGTTTTACTAGTATCGTAATGGTGACTTTTATGGGAAGGACGGTTTTCTGATTGAAGAACGATGCCACATTTCGTAACGATCTCCATTTTATCGCGTAATGAAGGCTTTAATGAAAGTGCGTTCCCAAAAATCTCCTCACACGTATAGCTTCCATATATATCGGCGTGATCATATGTAGTGACGCCCCGATCCATTCCGTGTTCAATAAGAGATAGGATATCCTCGGCAGAAAATCTCCAATCTGCCAATCTCCACATTCCGTGTACAATGCGTGAAAGACTAAGATCTTCAGTTAGATTGACTCTTTGCATGTTTTTCTCCCCTTTTATAACATGATTGCGCTTGCTAATTAGTCGTTTGTTTTTCTATCATGACTACCCTTCGTTAATCAGTGACAGCATCTATTGCTACTGTCATGAATCTAGTATAATTTAAATTTTCGGAGAATCCTAATCTTGAGTGACCCTTATCTGCCATATTCATTTAACTTAGGTTCATGAAGGAGGATATCTCCGCCTTCTCGTTGAAGTTCTCACGTTATGAACATAAGAAAAAGGCTGCCGCAGCAACCTCCTTAATATTGTTAGTTCTTTTGTGTTTTCTTGTGTAATTCCACGATTTCTATCGCTAAATCTTTTGTTGTCATGGAAGTCATCAAGTGATCTTGAGCATGGATCAAGATCATTGGAATATCGAATTTCTCACCATTCACTTCTTGTTGAATCAATGCGGTTTGGATTTTATGTGCAGCAACAAACTCATGTTCCGCTTCCTTTAATTTATCCTGGGCATCGCTTGATTTACCTTGTTTTTGCAAGGCGATGGCCTCCATTGCACAACTGCGGGCATTCCCGCTATGGAGAATTAATTGAAATGATAATTCTGATAGATCCTCTTTTGTTTTCGTCATTTTACCACTCCTTTTGATAGTATGTTATTTTGAAATTAATTGGAGGGCCGTACGCAATACTTCCTTGCCATTACAAGTTCCATAATGCATTGGATTTATCGTATCTACAGGTATTCCTTTTTCATCCCCTATTTTCTTTATATCATTAAGTTGATACCGAACTTGAGGTCCTAAAAGAATAACATCCACCTCATTTATATGGTTTCTTACTTCCATAGTGGCAACAGCCTGGATTTTCACGCTCAATCCTTCTTCCACCGCCGCTTTCTCCATCTTATTAACCAAAAGACTAGTGGACATACCTGCAGAACAGCATAATAAAATATTCATCATTATTCCTCCTTATAAATTAGGGTCAGGTTATTTAATCAATCTAAATGTGCCCCATGGTTTAATATAATCCAGTAAAAAAAGTTCCTCTTTTACAACATGAGCGACTGCATTTTTACGTTCATCCAATGGCATATCCCTTAAGATGACTTGAAGTTCGCCTTTGTATTTTCCAAAAGAATCATTGCCGATGAAAACGGCCCCTTTGCGCTGTGGGATACTTTCCCGGACTGCAAAATCTTCATTCGCATATTTTTTTCGGACCTCCACTGAACGGACCATATACTCGCTGATATCACCACGGCGAAGGTGTAATTCATCCAGCACGACTTTTTGCTCAATTGGTGACGCATCCGAATGGAGTTCCACTTTCAACTCGATCATGTCACGCTGTAAGGCCCCCAGCATTCTTAGTTCCTCTTCACTAGCGTAAGCATTCCCAATGATGACATCATCAATTAAACCCGTTGCCCATAGATGCTTGGCTTGTACATCAATTGAAAGTTCACGGTGCTGTTCTAATGTGCATAATCCATCATTTATACTCCAAGGACCTATATCACCGGTCTGTGAAGTAACGAATGCAGCTGTACGAATGCCATGTTCTTTAAACCGTTTACTGCAGGCGATGAAGAAGTCGTAAGGAAGACCTGTGAATTTTTGGGGATAGAAATTATGACAGCCAATGATTTGATTTTTATTGCCCTGATGCGTCAGAATGTTCGATAAATAATCAACATCATTACTCATATTCAATTCGATTTTCAATCCATAAGAATTATAGGTCATTTTAGCTTCTTTCAAGCCATCGAATCCAAGATCCAGACGAACGCCGTTAGCTCCCATTTCTGCGAAAAAACTTAAATCATCATAGCTAATATCAAACTTATCGAAAACAGCTGGAGCAACATCAAGTATGACTTCCATATGTAGCGCTTTCGCATAAGAAATAATATTTTTATATTCTTCCATGACAATTTCATATGGTTTTGAAACCGATAATAAACACGTGAATATTCGTTCAAAACCATAACTATGGGCAAGTTTAATATATTGCTTGTCTTTATCCGGTGTAGAGTGTTCCGGATAAATTGAAATACCTAATCTTCTCATAAGCTATCATTCACTCCTTTTCTACTTTCTTTCCATTGAGCCCGCTTAGTTTGTAATCCCATTAAATAGTCACGGTAGCGGGAGGATACCATTACAGAACAAATAATCGTTGGTACAATGACAATCAAATAATAAGTCGATCCCATTGCGGTAAATAGAAAGATTGAAAAGCTAATGATTAAAATAGACAGGCCAACCGATTTCCATGGTGTTAAACTTTCACCTAGCCGAGTACGGGAAAAAATGATTTGCGCCCCGACAAATGATAGAATTGCGAATATTATTTCAGGCATATTTAATGCCCACTTTCTTTTCTTCGGGTCCAGCTTCTATTTTATTTTCATCACGTAGATGCTGCTTCTCGAACATCTTGAAAAATGGAAAATAGATCATTAATGAGATGACAAAATTCAATAAAACGAGAACCCCGGCCATGATTGTCCAATTTGTACTGATGACAGCGGCAATTGGACTAAAGACCGTAAACGGCAGTTTAGCCATTATCATCGGTATTAACCCTAATTGAAAGAATGTATAAGAAACGATGACATTTACCAAAGGGGCAACGATGAATGGAACCATTAAAATGGGGTTCATGACAATCGGCGCTCCAAAAATGATAGGTTCGTTAATATTAAAAATCCCTGGAACAAAGGACAGTTTACCAAGCTCTTTCAAATACTTCGATTTTGAAAATAGGAATAGTACAACAAGTGATAATGTCGATCCCGCCCCGCCAATCCAGACGAACCATTGAATGAATTGTTCGGTAAATAGATTGGGCAAATTCGCCGCATTACCCGTTCTTGCAAATGCATCCATATTCTCGAGAATCGCCGAATCCCACATCGGCCGTATGATCGGACCCAATATTGCCGGTCCATGAATACCAAGAGACCAAARGAAAACGATGAGAAAGACTGTAAGCAAACCTCCTATTAAACTATTGCCAACCAATAAATTTTTGAGAGGTGACACCAAAGTAGTGATGATCGAGTTAATATCAAAGCCCAAACCATATCGAATGCCCCAGAAAAGAAGGACCACGACCAATGTTGGAATCAGGGCTGCAAAGGAATTCGAAACCATTGGCGGAACGCTTTCCGGTAATTTGATTTTTATATCGCGTTTAATCAAAAAATGAAAAATCTCAACTGAAATCAAGGATGTTACTATTGCACCGAATAAAGAGGCTGCGCTTAAAGAGCTGATAGGTAACCAGCGACCGGCTTCTATTACTCCTGGAACGGATTCCATGACTTGGGTAGGCACAACACATGTAATCAGAAAAGCTAAGACTGATAGAAGGCCTGCACTGAGCTGATCTAATTTATAATGTCCTGCAAGCGCTGACCCCACCCCAAAAGCTGCATATAAAGCCATTGCTCCGACCGTAAACCGAAACGGAACATCCAAAGCGGCACGATAAGGTGCAATCCATTCGTCATACCCATTGATTGGAAAATTCAACAAAATAACAAAGAATGATCCAATGATCGTCAGTGGAAGTGTTGCCAGAACACCGTGCCTGATTGCCAGCAGATGTCTTTGTGAACCAATTTTGTTTGCGACTGGAAGCACTTTCATTTCGAGTATCCCCATAAAATTATTCAATAACTTTTCCCCCTTTTGATTAAAAGTCTGAAAACACACACAATTACAATAAATAAACATTATAACGTTATATTCATTATGTCAATATTTTTATTAAAAATATGGTTTATGTTATTAACTTTGAAATCCAAGAATACTTAGTGCAGTTATAAATCCGCTGTTGATAAAAGAGGTGGAAACCCTTCTCGTGACTCCCCAAGTGCACAAAAAAAGAAAACTGGAAAATTGATCACTGCCAAATTCCTGCTTTCTTTTTTGAAATCACTTTTCACTTACAGAATTGAGTGCAAAGATGAACCAAAGCCTTTATACATTTCCCTACACTATATTTGTTAACCCTCAATTAAAGGTATATGATAGATTAAAAGACTGAAGGTGGAACGGCCTATCAATTCTGAAACGAGAAAACCAATAAAGATTACCCTCAATCCGTACTTGAATAATAGACTCGCTAATTTGGCTGAAGAAAGAGGTATCCCCATCGAAAGACTGATGGATAAAGCGGTAGACTTGTTGCTTGAATACATGGAAGATAATGATACCGTTAATCAGGTGAAATACAGTAATAACGAAGCGATTGAAAAGAATAATGAATTGATTGCAAAAAGCAGAGAGTTCATAAATAAAAAACAAGCACATAACCCCTAGGTAAAGTACTTGTTTCATACTGTAGGCAAACTTGATGAAAATCGATTTTGCCTACAGTTTTTTATGGTTTTTATAATTTGAACGTTGGATTTTCACTCCAGGCACTCGCTTTTCGTGGGCGGACAGCCCTCGGCGCCTTTAAACCTGCGCGGTCTCCCCTAGACTTTGATCTTCATGGAATGAATAAAACTAGAGTATCGAAATGATCTCTAATCATGATTCTATTCACCATCCCACTGCGGATTCCAAACGACCTCCCAAAGGTGTCCATCAGGGTCTTGAAAGTGTGCAGAGTATCCTCCCCAGAAAGTGTCATGTGCCGAATCGGTTATGATCGCTCCAGCTTTTTTTGCTTTTTCCAACACCATATCCACTTCCTCTTTACTGCCTACATTGTGACCAAGGGTAAATTCAGTAGGGCTTGCCGGAGACAAAGGAACCTTGGCCTCATGAGCTATATCCCTTCGATTCCATATGGCAAGCTTTAGGCCTTCTTGCAAGTCCAAAAAGGCAACGGCTCCATGCTCAAATTCTTTGCCCACTATTCCTTCTGTCTGAAATCCCAGGCCATCCCGATAGAATTCCAGCGATTTTTCCAAATCATCCACACCTAATGTAATGACAGTAATACGTGGCTTCATGATTGTCCCCCTTCTTACTTAGTTTCTCCTTCTATTGTTTACCAACGCTTCTAGTTCAAACCAGATCAAAATAAACAGGTTTTTTTGTCAATCTAAACTGAATTCATGTATAGTAGAATGATTAACTGATCAAGCTCGAATATCAGGATTTACTCTATTACCAATGATTTCATTTATCCTCACCTTGAAACGTTTTCTAAAAGCGCTCTGGTCCGCTTTTAAACTGAAGAACTTCCAGGTTCTTTTCGTCTTGGTCCTCGTTATGTTATTTTCCGGCACGATTTTCTATGTTAAGCAGGAAGGTCTGACTGTGATTGATTCCCTTTACTTCTGTGTTGTTACTCTTAGCACGGTTGGGCATCCCAGCTTTGAACCGCAGACAACATTAGGAAAAGTGTTTACAATGATTTATATTGTAGGCGGCACCGGATTATTTATGGGCTTAATAGGATACCTAGCATACGCAATCATAAAGAAACCGGAAAACGAGAGCAACAGCAACAAAATCTGAATACAAAGGAATGCTTATAATAATTGGCATTCCTTTTTTATCGTAATACAATCACCCTTCACTACAACAAGTGCAGGTTCTATGCCGAATAACAGTTGTTTACGTAAGGGCACAAATCCCCCTACATTATCTTTATGGAATCAAAAAAAAATGTCCCCACTCAAAGCGAGTAGGGACTTTTCAATGTATCGMAGTAAAAATAGGTGTAGGGTATCCACGTTATTCTTTTGTATTGATCATTAAAAACAAAAAAGACCCTCTATAAGGGTGGGCTTTGAAAGATGGAGGTACCTTGTGGAGATAATACCGTAGTTTTATTATCTCCATTCGATTTCTAATTGTTCACCTTACAAAATAAAAAGGGTCAGCCAATCTGTCAAAACCCTATCTGCATTCTTTTTCTATATATTTCCATTTACCTCCTGAAGCGATCTATTGCCATAATCGTTGCATTTCTTCTGCAGTCACTGCATCTGCTTTGGTAACATGAACAGTACCAAATGGATGATTAGGAGGAGCATATATCGAGTAAAGCTTTAGAGGAATATTACCTGTATTGGTTACATTATGCCATGTGCCAGCAGGTATCATTATCGCATAATCATCATAGACGTTTCTTACAAAGTTTAAATTATCCTTTCTATTGCCCATTTGAACAACCCCTTGACCTTGTTCAATACGTAAAAATTGGTCAACGTTTGGGTGAATTTCTAAACCAATATCTTCACCAACTTTAATACTCATCAATGTAACTTGCAAATGTTTTCCTGTCCATAAGGCGGTACGGTAGGTTGTGTTTTGTTTCGTACCCTCATTGATATTCAATACAAATGGCTTAGGTCCATAATCTTTTACCTCAAAATTATTTCTTCCATTTGATGACTGTAAATAGCCCAAATGGTTAACATTATTTACACTCCAATAATCAGGATTTCTTAAATGGTTATACATTGGTTCATTAACATAATAAGAATTTTGATATTGATAGGGATGTGGATGGATATAAGGAGCATAGTACATTTTTCTCAACCCTTCACAGTTTTTAAAATTATCATATGCACTTGTTAAGTGAATGTACTTGAAACATAAAAAAGCCCCTACTCATATGAGTAAGGGGCTTCAGACTGTAGACAAACTCGATGAAAATCGAGTTTGTCTATTTTTTATGGCTTGTACAATTTGGACGTTGATTTCCACTCTAGGCACTCGCTTTCCGCGGGCGGTCGGGGAGCCTCCTCGGCTTTCGCCTGCGGGGTCTCCCCTAGACGCGCTTTTCCCGCAGGAGTCTCGTACCTTCCGTTCCAATCAACTTTGTCTTACCTTGAT
>NZ_JBFUIQ010000109.1:0-12975 GCF_056401795.1 Peribacillus sp. P4_D6 | reverse complement strand
ATGAATTGGAGAGCGGCTTACGTTTAATAGGGGAACTAGTGGAATATGCGGAAGGGTTCATACGCCAGAACGTACCAGTTTCAAAGTTGAAAATAGGCTTGAAATGCGGTGGTTCCGATGGTTTTTCAGGCATTACTGCTAATCCATTGGTTGGTGCGGTTTCCGACTTAATTGTGGAAAATGGCGGGACCACGATATTGACAGAGGTTCCTGAGATGTTTGGAGCGGAAACGATATTGATGAACAGGGCGAGGGATGAAGAAACCTTTAAGAAAATCGTTGGCCTTATAAATGATTTCAAACAGTATTTCATTCGCCATGATCAAGAAATTTATGAAAACCCTTCACCTGGAAACAAGGAAGGCGGCATAAGTACACTGGAGGAAAAATCACTTGGATGTACACAAAAAGGGGGCCTTGCCACTGTAGTGGATGTAAGCCCATATGGACAACGAGTAGAGAAGCATGGTTTGAATTTAATCAATTCTCCTGGAAATGACCTGATTTCGGTGACGGCTTTGGCAGCAGCCGGCGCACATATCGTTCTATTCACTACGGGAAGGGGAACACCATTCGGCGGACCGGTGCCAACTGTAAAAATAGCCACGAATTCGGATTTAGCCGATCGTAAAAAGCACTGGATTGATTATAATGCCGGACGGTTGATAGAAGGTCAAAAGATCGATGAAATAAAGGACGATTTATTCCATTACATTCTTGAGCTTTCATCCGGTAAAAAGATAACGAATAATGAAAAATTCGGGTATAGGGAGATTAGCATCTTTAAAGAAGGTGTCATTCTCTAATAGTACAAGGTTTCTATTAAGGTATAAAAAAGGAGTGTTAATCAGTGAAAAGTATCGTTTGTGAACAACCTTTTGAATTTAAGATGATACAGTCGGAAAAACCCGTACCAAACTCAGGGGAAGCTTTGATTCGTGTGCGGCGTATAGGTATATGCGGTACGGATATCCATGCATATGGAGGTAATCAACCCTTTTTTAGCTATCCTCGAATTCTTGGCCATGAATTATCCGGTTATATTGAGTCCATACCGGAAAATGAATCTGGGCTTAATGTCGGGGATCAGGTATCGATCATCCCCTATATGGAATGTGGAGAATGCCTGGCCTGCAGAAGTGGAAAAACGAACTGCTGTACGGATATGAAAGTGTTGGGTGTACATGCTGAAGGCGGCATGAGTGAGTGGATTACGGTTCCTTATAATCATTTGGTGAGAACCGAGGGTCTCACACTTGATCAATCCGCAATGATAGAGCCTTTAAGTATCGGGGCTCACGCAGTTAGGCGCGCTGCTATTCATAAAGGGGAATTTGCACTAGTGATTGGTGCTGGTCCCATTGGTTTGGGAGTCATGGCATTCGCTAAAGAACAGGGTGCAAAGGTGATCGCAATGGATATAAATGATGAACGCCTTGCGTTTGCTGGCAAATGGGCAAATGCCGATTATACTTTGAATGTTTTGGAGAATCCAATGGAGAAATTGGCCCAATTGACGAATGGAGATATGCCAAGCGTGGTATTTGATGCGACAGGTAATGCTAAGTCAATGATGGATTCTTTTAAATATCCTGCTCACGGCGGAAGATTGATTTATGTCGGTTTAGTTAAAGCTGATATTTCCTTCAATGATCCTGAATTCCACAGTAAAGAGCTTACATTAATGGGAAGCCGCAATGCAACAAGGGATGACTTTGATTATGTCGTGAATACGCTGAAAAATAATTTGTTGGATATGAGCCAGTATATTACACACCGCACACATATGGATGAAATGATCAATCAATTTGAAGGATGGTTAACTCCTGAAGCTAAAGTGATCAAGGCGATTGTCGAAATATAAGCACTAGGTATGCTGTTAGTTCGCATTCTAAATTGGATATTTCAATAAGAAAGGAATTCTTTGATCATGAACATAAATAAAAGTCCACTAAAGCGTTTGAGTAAAGATACAAAAGCTGCCCAATCCTCACATAAGATGGATTTCCCCATAAAAGTATTGCAGATTGGTGAGGGGAATTTTCTTCGGGGCTTCTTTGATTGGATGATTCATGAGTGTAATAAACAAGGTCATTTCAAGGGAAGCATTGCAGTTACCCAGCCCCGCCGCGTCGGTAAAGGGAAAATAGAGGAAGTGAAGCGGCAAGATGGACTGTATACATTAATGTTACGTGGTTTTCACCAAGGGARGAAAGTGGAACATACAGAGATCATTTCCGTTTTTTCAAAGGTAATTGATCCATATGAAGAATGGATGGAATTTTTAGCACTATCAGAAAATCCTGAATTGGAATTTGTAGTTTCCAACACGACTGAAGCAGGACTCAAATACCATCCGATTCCTTTGGAAGAAGRAAAGCCGATGGAATCTTTTCCAGGAAAGCTGACTGCTTTTTTGTATCATCGCTATCTGCATTTTAACGGGGATGCGAAAAAGGGACTGATCATGCTTCCATGTGAGCTTTTAGAGAAAAATGGTGATTCATTGAAGCAATATGTTCTTAAGCATAGCAGGGATTGGGATTTACCAAAGCCATTCATGGAGTGGGTGGACCGGGACAACCTATTCCTAAACTCGCTTGTAGACCGTATCGTTACAGGATTTCCAGCCAATGAGTCGGACACCCTATTTGCTGAATGGGGATACAAGGATACTCTGCTAAATACGGCAGAACCCTACCATTTATGGGCTATTGAAGGTGACCCTTGTATCGATCAACGTCTTCCTTTACAACAATCCGGATTGAATGTGCATTGGGTAAAAGATTTGACACCTTATCAAATGAGGAAGGTAAGGATACTTAATGGTTCACATACCTTGTTGGCTCCTTTAGGCATTTTATCTGGATTGGAAGAAGTAAAACAGGCAATCGATCATCCGGAATTCAACCAATTTCTATGCAATGCCATCGAAAAGGAAATAATTCCTTCATTACCTTTTGATCAAAATGAGATGATGCAATATGGGGAAAGTGTTCTTGAGCGATTTAAGAATCCTTTTGTACATCACCTCCTGGCCGATATCTCGCTGAACAGCATTTCGAAGTTCAAGGCTCGTCTCCTTCCTACCTTAGAGGAATATCATGAGGCGAAAGGCACGCTGCCCGACTGTATCGTAAGAGGTTTTTCGGGCCTGATCCGATTTTATAGGGTTAATGAAATGAAGGGGAGTTATATTGGTAAAAGCTTTGCGGGTAAAGACTATGTCGTTAAAGATGATATAAAGACAATTGAATTTTTCCAGGAACAATGGCTTCGTTATGATAAAGGGGAAGTCCCGCTTAGACAATTGATAGAGGCAACCTTAAGTAATCAATATCTATGGGGGAAGGATTTGAGCGATATCCCGAACCTAGGAAATGAAATATGCCAATATCTAGAAGGGATGATCGACTAAAATAATCCGTTGAAAGGATATGGACAAGGTTAAGTTCATGAATAACATTACTATCTATTATTTTTTTCTTTATTTTATTTGTATTTTTGGTATACTGAATTAGTGATATTTTTTCTTGGTAGTTTCCTAATGGAAAGATATTAAAAGAATTACATATTCTTTATTCCCGTGAAGGGGAGTAGCGTCAGGGATAACCTGAAATAAAGTCGTCATTACGTGGGAATCCCACCGGCTTTATTGGCCTAATTCATTTAGTGCTTAGCGAGACCTTTGCCATTTATGGCAGAGGTCTCTTTATTTTTGTAAAAAGGAGGAATTTGTGTTGGATTTTTTATCAGGTGAATTCATTTCAGGACTTTTAGCGATCATTATGATAGATTTGGTTCTAGCCGGTGATAATGCGATCCTTATTGGATTAGCTGCAAGAAAGCTTCCAAAAGAACAGCAAAAAAAGGTGATAATATGGGGAGCGGTCGGGGCAATAGTGATAAGGATCATTGCAACGCTGCTAGTTGTTTGGCTATTAGAGGTGCCAGGACTGCATTTAATAGGGGGATTACTTCTTGTATGGATTGCTTATAAGCTCCTTATCGATGAAGAAGAACATGATGTGAAGCCTGCAGACTCGATGTGGGCTGCCATAAAAACCATCATTATTGCAGATGCATTGATGGGATTGGACAATGTCCTAGCGGTTGCAGGTGCTTCTCATGGTAATTTCATTTTAGTGGTGATCGGTTTACTTGTATCAATTCCAGTAGTGATGTATGGAAGCACTTTGATCCTGAAACTGATCGAACGCTTCCCATTCATCATAATAATTGGTGCGGGAATACTAGGCTGGACAGCTGCTAAAATGATCGTAGCTGAACCTTTCATGCACGACTACTTTGCAAATCCCTTCATTAAATATGGATTTGAAGCGATAGTGGTGATTGGAATCCTGTTTGCCGGGATTTCAAGACAGAAAAATATTGAAAAAGAAAAAGCAAACAGAGAAAAAATGCAAATCGAACGTAATGGATAATCGATACAAAGAGACCTTTCGGATGAAAGGTCTCTTCTTTTTGTCTATGCAATATAAAAGGGACGTACCAAAGTCCGCAATTTGGTACGTCCTTTTGCGAATTAGCAAACGATAACATGCACTTCAATCATGATATCTTTGCCAAATGAGCATATGGAGCGTTCACTCTGTTATTTTAATTTAAGTTAATCCAGACACTTTTGACTTCCGTATAATTATCCAAAGCATAACTGCCCATTTCCCGACCGATTCCACTTTGTTTATACCCGCCAAATGGAGAAGCTGCATCAAATGCGTTATAGCAGTTTACCCAAACTGTACCTGCTTTTAATTCATTAGCGACATAATGGGCTTTTTTTACATCCTGTGTCCATAAACCTGCAGCCAATCCATATTCTGAGTTATTTGCCCGGTTTATTACATCATCCAAATCGTCAAAAGGCATCGCAGCTACAACAGGACCGAAGATTTCCTCTTTAGCGATTGTCATTTCGTCTTCAACACCTGCAAATATTGTAGGTGTAACAAAATAACCCTCTCCTTGTCCGTAATTACCCCCGGTAACCACTTCAGCTCCTTCAGACTTTCCTTTTTCAATATAACCGCCGACTCTTTGCATTTGTTCACTGGATACCAAAGGCCCTATCTGGGTAGATGGATCAAGACCGGCCCCTTGTTTAATGTTTTTTGCATGGGACACTAAGTCTGCTACCACGTTATCATAGGATTTCTTTTGAATGTACAGGCGGGAACCGGCACAGCAAACTTGTCCTTGATTAAACATGATGCCCATTAAAGCTCCAGGAATGGCTTTACTCATATCTGCATCCGGTAAAATGATATTAGGTGATTTCCCGCCTAATTCCAACGAGATTTTTTTCACGGTTCCCGAAGCTTGGCGCATGATCATTTTCCCTACTGAGGTTGAACCGGTAAAGGCAATTTTATCGACATCAGGATGATCTACAAGCGGTGACCCTGCTGTTTCACCAAATCCTGGTATGACATTGAGAACGCCTGGAGGAAAACCTGCTTCAAGCGCCAATTGTCCTAAATATAAGGCTGAAAGCGGCGTTTGCTCCGCTGGTTTTAAAACGATCGTACATCCGGTGGCAAGGGCTGCGCCTAATTTCCATGCGGCCATAAGTAGGGGGAAATTCCAAGGGATGATCTGACCTACCACTCCAACTGCTTCATGACGGGTATAATTGAAGTAATTCCCAGCAACAGGTATTGTTTGTCCTACTATCTTAGTGGTCCATCCCGCATAATAACGGAAGTGATCGATTGCAAGGGGGATATCGGCATTAGTGGTTTCGCCAATTGGCTTGCCATTATCCAGGGTATCCAATTGCGCTAACGCCTCTTTATGTTCCTCCATGAGGTCCGCTAATTTATAAATGAGGCGACTGCGTTCAGATGCACTCATTTTTTTCCAAGGACCTTTGTCGAACRCCGTACGTGCTGCTTTGACTGCTTTATCTACATCTTCCGGACCCGCTTCACTCACAACCGCTAAAACCTTGCCGTTTGAAGGATCGAGAGTCTCAAAGGTTTTTCCTGAAGCAGCTTCCACCAATTCCCCATTTATCAAAAGCTTTTTGGTGCCCTTCAAGAATTCTTGCACACGTGGATTGAGTTTAATAGTTTGTTCCATGTATAATACCCCTTTTCAATTGGATTATATGTTCGTTATCTGTTTGGACAATGGCTCTAAGTAAAAGGACCAGGCATACTATTATGTTTTTTTCCAATTCCCTTTGGCAGACTTGCAGCGATTCTGACTATCTTGATTTCTTTCTTACCCCCCTTTATCAAAAGGAATCAATATCTCGACATGTAATTATGCAAGACTGATGCCATAACAAAAAACCGATGAAATCAGTTAAAAAGGTGGTGGAGGGAAAAGGGAAGGTGCCTTACTGTTCCATATTGGAACAGGCAGGTGTTCCAATATGGAACAAAAAAGTTTAGTAATTCACAGAAGCTTGTTTTCATTTTGGTGGATATCTGAATTTTCTGTTATAATTAAATTGAAGGAACGAACCCTGAATGCTCTGAAACTTTGGGTCACTTAGAGTTTCATTAATGAAATTGAATAAAAAACAGAAGCCGATTTACTTGATTATACATACGGGAGGATTATTCAATGTCTGTTAATATAAGCGCGGATAAAGGAACCATACCGGCATTTATTCAAGAATCATGGCAGCGGTGCATTTCGAAGGGACTTCAGCCAAGCATGATGGAAAAGGAAGATATGCTTGGTGCTTTTGAGTTGGCCGAATACCACGATCGATATGCGGAACTTCTGTACCATTCTTCTCCCATTTTAGAAGAAGTTTATCATTCGATTAATGGTTTGGAGTCCATTTTATTACTTGCTGCTCCTGAAGGATATATCATCGAAACAGTTGGGGATCCAGCTTTCATCCGCCATGCAGATAATGTTTCCTTAAGAAAAGGGGCCAATTGGCTAGAGGAATCAAAAGGAACAAATGCAATAGGAACAGCCATAGTGGAGAGGAATCCTGTATTGATTCATGGCAGTCAACACTTTCATCAGGATAACCATTTTCTTACTTGTGCCGCATCACCCATTTATCACCCTGATGGGCACCTGCTTGGTGTTTTGAACTTAAGCAGTCATCAACAGAATTATCATCCTTTTTCCATTAGCTTAGTTCAGAGGGTGGCTGATAGCATCAAACAAGCACTCTTGTTGTCCCAAACACAAAAAAGGGAGAAAAACCTTTATTTTATATATGATTCATACCCTGATCCGTTAATTACCCTAGATAAAGAGGGGAAAGTTACAGATCTCAATTCAGCGGCGTCAGATGTTATCGGCACATTGGAAAAACCGGTATCGAATATTGTATCAGGAACTGACCCACTCGTTTTAGAACGGAGGGTTTCCATTAAAGACCAGGAATTCTTGGTTCAAACCCTTGGCAAAAATATGGAACATCAATCATCCGTGATCGTACGGTTAAAAAAACAGAAATTGATTGATGGATTAACAACCAATCGTTATCAATTTACCGATATAATAAGTAATGATCCGCAAATGAATCAAACCATATCCATTGCTAAAAGAGCTTCAGCGCTTGATATCAGCTTGCTAATCACTGGAGAAAGCGGAACGGGAAAAGAACTGTTCGCTCAATCCATTCATGGGTATAGCTTAAGAAGTGATAAGCCATTCATCGCCATCAATTGCAGCGCAATTCCAGAAAACTTATTGGAAAGTGAGTTATTTGGGTATGAAAAGGGTGCCTTTACTGGAGCAAAAAGCGGCGGGCATAAGGGGAAGTTCGAAGCTGCAGATGGCGGAACCCTGTTTTTGGATGAAATCGGGGACATGCCGGTACAAGCTCAAGCGTCTCTGCTCCGTGTGCTTCAGGAACGATGTGTGACGCGTGTCGGCGGACATGCTTCCATTCCAATCGATGTCAGGGTCATTGCTGCCACCAACAAAGACTTACAAAAAGAAATGGAAGCTGGAGAATTCCGTGCAGATTTATTTTTCCGCCTTTGTGGATTATCTTTAAAACTTCCAAATCTGAGGAGTCGTAAAGATTTATTGCTCTTAGCAGAATACATTTTAGCGGATTTACCTTATAAGAGCGAACATACTGAACTGACAGTCGAAGCTAAAACATTCATTTTGGGATATTCGTGGCCAGGAAATTTCCGTGAATTGCAAAACGTTCTCGGACAGGCTGCATTCCTAGCTGATAAGGGCCCGATTACAAGGGACATGCTTGTGGCACTTTGTCCTGTTTCTTCCATTACAAATGAGGAAGGGGCAATTGCCGATCGAGAACCAAGAAACTTTCAAGAACAAGAAACCCAGCTTATCAGAAATGCATTGGAACGAACAGGTGGAAATATCAGTAACGCCGCGAAACAACTCGACATCGGCCGAAATACGCTTTATAGAAAAATGAAAAAATATGGAATCAACTTTCAAAAGTAAGAGTTCCTTAGTATATAAAAAAACATGTATGATAATTTTTCTTTTAAAATCTCTCAGATTCCCGTCCTGATTTGGTCGGTTCTTGTTATTGCAAGTAACTATATGCGAACATGCATACCTTGTCTCCTTATAAGCTACATTTCACTACTATAAATAATGAAGTGCAGGAAATCAAAATCTCATATAGAATGATGTTATTGATATAGTATCTAAATTTCCGTAAGGGGATGTGTGGTCAATAGTATGAAGTTGTCATCTGAACATAAGAAGTATAAATTTGTATTGATCCAATATTTGGAAGAAAAAGAATCTGAGTTTTTAAATGAATGGAACGAGACTATTAAGATCAATGAAATAGATCCCTACAAAGAAAAGATTAAAGAAAATGGTTATGGAATGTACTCATTGGTGATCCAAACGTTCAAGGAAGTACTATCTGAAGATTTGCTGATTAAATTGGCTTACCAGGTTGCAAAAGAACGTCTTGAAGCGAATATCAACATTGGGGATTTTCTATATAATATCAATTTGGGGAGAAATATCATAATCAGAAATCTTTTTGGGGCAAATATCCCGATTAATTATATGCAGAAATTCATTAATGACATCAACTTGCACTTTGATACGTTCAGCTACCATGCAGTAACGAGATATACGAATCTTACAAATGAAGTGATTGAGGAAAAAAAGTCTTATATAAGTGAAAACCACAAAGATAAATTAGCGGTATTGGGCCAGATATCATCAAGCTTTGTACATGAATTCCGAAATCCTCTTACAGCTATCATGGGGTTCAATAAATTACTGAAGAGGGAGAATCCGGATTTGAAGTATTTGGATATCATTGATTATGAGTTAAATCAGCTGAATTTCAGGATAACCCAATTCCTCCATACCTCTAAATCAGATTTTAATGAGGAACAAAGAGAGGAAATTTCAGTGTTAAAGCTAATTGAAGAAATTCAAGAACTGACTTATGCAAATATTGTGGATGCCAGTGTTAATGTGGAAATAGATATTTATCCAAACTTCGTCATGACAGCGAGCAAGGATGGGTTAAAACAAGTGTTCTTGAATCTTTTTATAAATTCGATTGATGCCTTAAAGGATAAGGAACATCCAAGAATTTTGAGGATAAACTCTTTAATCGAGGCGAATGAGAGAATAATTAGAATTTCAAATAATGGACCGGCCATTGCCAGTGAATTGATTGAATCTATTTTTGAACCCTTTGTCACGACGAAAGAGTTAGGAACGGGAATTGGGTTATACGTATGTAAAAAGATCATTGAAAGTAATGATGGATATATGAATTGTGTCTCCAATGAAAATTTAACCACATTCAGCATCCATTTCCCTAAAGTCCAGAATGAGCTTCAAAGGGTATAATACATATCATATAGTGCCTTTTCATAAAGTAAAATAGTATACATATCGATATTTTTCGAAGCATGTACAGATTTTTGATTAATAGGAAAGGCTGTTTCGGATCTGCCGGTATTACATAAAATCATTCTCAAGAAAATAAATATATTTGGAAGATGCAAAATCATAATTTGGTTTTTGGCATCTTCTTTTTATCTCTGTTATTTTTCGGTAGGTAAAGGTGTCGAAATCTAAAATGAAATCAGTTAAATTGTCATTTTTAATTCAATTGTGAATCAAAAAGGGTGAATAATTAATATATGAATCAAAAAATGCATTTATGATGCAACAATGAATCGTTTTTAATCCATAAAAGCGTTAAACCCTAATTGAATAACTATCCTTTTTTTGGCATGGATATTGCTTTTATTTTATATAGGTATGAAATTTTAATGAGAGAGGGTGCTTTTATAAAAAAAAAAGATAGAGGAAAGAAAGAATAAGAGCTGGTTATTTTACATAAAAGAACTTCACTCAACAAAAAGCGAAAGTGAATATCAACAAGGACCATTGTACGTTCCGTGTAATTCATTGAGGGGCTGATGGTAGTAAAGAGATAGTATAAATAGAAATGCATTACCGGTTAATAGAATATACGCTGTTCAATATACATATAACGATTGTGAATTTGGCCTCATGAAAACGAATGATGAAACGGGTATAGGACTGTTAACATTGTTTTTTTTGAATGAAAGATTTCTACTAGGGTACCCATGAGCAGTGGTTTACTGCTTACAAAACGTTAAATTGACAGTTTTTAAGGATGGTGACGATAGTGGCACTTCAAACAAATGAATTGAAACATGGTCTAAAGACCAGGCATGTCACAATGATTTCTATTGGCGGGGTAATTGGGGCAGGACTATTTATCGGAAGCGGAACCATAATTGATTCAGCTGGTCCTGGTGCGATTTTATCGTATATAATCGCAGGATTGATGATCGTGCTTATAATGCGTATGCTGGGTGAAATGGCTGTTGTAAATCCTGATAGCGGATCCTTCTCAACATATGCACATCAAGCATTCGGTCCTTGGGCCGGGTACACGATCGGCTGGTTATACTGGTTCAACTGGGTTATCATCATTGCTATTGAAACTACGTTATTGGGAACTATGATTCATGATTGGTTTCCTGGTATACCTATGTGGGCTGCCAGTCTATCTTTCCCTATATTAATGACGATTACGAATATCTATTCAGTCAAAGCTTATGGGGAATTTGAATACTGGTTAGCTTTCATGAAAGTGGCTGCCATTGTAATATTCCTCTTCCTTGGTGCCGCCATGATTTTTGGATTGGTTCCGGGATTTGATTCACCAGGCCTTTCAAACATTACTGGAGAGGGAGGATTTTTACCAAAAGGTTTTCTGCCTGTCCTTCTTAGTGTGATATTCATCACTTTCTCTTTATCGGGAAGTGAGGTAGCTGCCATTGCTGCAGGAGAGTCTGAAAACCCTGAAAAAAACATTATTAGAGCCATAAACAGTGTCGTATGGCGTCTACTTCTTTTCTTTGTTGGTTCAGTGACCGTGTTGGTTCTCGTAATCCCCCAAKGTGCTGAAGATTTACTGAAAACCCCCTATGCCAGCGTATTTGACATGGCAGGCCTGCCGGCAGCTGGTCAAATCATGAATATCGTAATCTTCACTTCATTGCTTTCTGTTTTGAATTCAGGCCTGTATACTAGCTCTCGTATGTTATATTCTTTATCAAAAAAAGGTGATGCACCGAAAATCCTTTCCCGAGTGAATAAGCGGGGAATCCCGATTTGGGCGTTAATGGCAAGTGTTTTCTTTGCTTATGTGTTCACGACATTTAAATTTGTTTCCCCTGATAAATTGTTTGCTTTTCTCGCAAACAGCTCGGGAGGAGTCACGATGATCATGTATATCTTTATCGCCTTTTCTCATCTATATTTACGGAAAAAGACGGAAAAAGAAAATCCCGGGACACTCAAAGTGAAAATGTGGCTATTCCCATATTTAACCTATGCGACCATTGCCGTCTTATTTATTATATTCGTTGCTCAGGCGTTTATTGATTCCATGAGATTGCAATTCTTTCTTACAACCCTTCTCACGATTCTAGTTATTGGGTCATACTTTCTGTTTTATCATAAGAAAAACGTAATTGCTGCTGAACAAGAAGGAAAACTAAAAAATATCCACGTTAAGGAATGTAGTCGCTTTGTCCGATTATAGAGAAAAAAGATTGACTATTCTAATAAAAGACTGCCTTTAGTGGGCGGCTCCGTTGGGTTTCGAAATAGTCTCTACCCAAACTATGATTTTAAAAGAAGACTAAGTTATCCTTCATGTTTTTACTTTTTGACGGGGTTTGTACACTTTGAACGTGAGACCCCGCAGGCGAAAGCCGAGGGCCGACCGCCCGCGGAAAGCGAGTGCCCTAYGTTCCAATCAACGTCCAAATTGTACAAGCCATAAAAATAGACAAACTCGATTTACATCGAGTTTGTCTACAGCCTGGGCTGCTCTTAGTGGGCAGCTTTTTTTCTGGTTCCAAAAATGATTGCATTCTTTGCATGGGGGCGTTTATATATAATCGTAACCTTGACTGCCACCCCCTCTGTACAATTATGATACTCATTCATTTGCAACTTTGAAATCCTTTGCTAGAATATAATCTATAGAAAAGATTAKGAGTGGTGACTGTGGCTGAAACTCCAGCTGAAGGTTTGATTCATTATATTGCACCAAAAGGAGAGTATATCCCTTTTTTAGATGATACGGACTATATCGCTAAAGGATTGGAATGGAAATTATTCACTGCCCGTTCGGTTAAAAGAGAACTATTATATAAAAGCGGAAGTTTTCAAGCAAAAGTCAAATTGGCAGGTTATGAACAATATGGCAACGGACTTGACACTATCGTCGTTCAATTTGAAAATGGTAAGCTTAGCTGCATTAACCCTTCCTATTTAAAGGAAATGCAAAGCTCCAGTTTCGGAAAAGAACTGTTGAGTGGCCCGGTTTCCGAAACAGCCGCAGTTTCAAGTGAAACTGAGCAGGTGGATGAAGCACCAATTACGGAAAACGCCGATCAGCCAAGTGCAGAACTGAAGCACCAATTACGGAAAACGCCGATCAGCCAAGTGCAGAAC
>NZ_JBFUIQ010000108.1:0-13432 GCF_056401795.1 Peribacillus sp. P4_D6 | reverse complement strand
AAAGAACGTATCCGGTATTAGCTCCGGTTTCCCGAAGTTATCCCAGTCTTATAGGCAGGTTGCCCACGTGTTACTCACCCGTCCGCCGCTAATCTCAGGGAGCAAGCTCCCATCGATTCGCTCGACTTGCATGTATTAGGCACGCCGCCAGCGTTCGTCCTGAGCCAGGATCAAACTCTCCGAAGAAATGTTTGACTTGCTCATTTGCTTTTTTTGATAGTGTGTGCTCACTTAAAATTTAACGTTGGCGCTTTGTTCTGTTCAGTTTTCAAAGAGCGATTTATCGTCGTTACTTCGTAAGCGACTTTATTATCTTACCATTTACAAAACCTGATGTCAACAATTATTTTCATATTGTTTTTTGGTTAAGCAATGTATGATGTCGTTATTGGCGACTCCTAATATATTATCAGGTTGATCAATAATCGTCAATGGTTAAATTAGTTTTTTTTAAAAAAACTATAGCATGATAAAAACCCCAAGGAAATATCCATGAGGTTTTCATAAGATGACTTCGACACACAATCCTTTAAATGATCCAATAACCAATGGCCGCCAATGCGGCAACTCCCGGTATTCCAAGCAGGCCGGCGACTGCCGAGGTAACAGGGTTGATTGGGACATGAATGCCCGCCTGATTCCCAAGTGTATTCAAAAAGAACAAAAATGCTGCACCGATAATGACCTTTATAATGCCCTGCCCTATGAATCGGACAGGTCTTAATGGGGCCCCGATAATGAGGAGCATTAAAATCAAGCCGCCAACTATGGCAACAAAGACAACTGGTTCCAAACTCATTCCTCCCCGCAAGMTTGTACTAAACTTATATGAAGGAAACGCTGGATTAAGAACCGAAAAAAATGGCCATGAGGAACAAACAATCCTTCACAGCCATTTCCTTATCATCTTTTTAAGCGAACATTCCTTCTTTTAACTTCCCTGAATAAGTAGAAATATTTCACTTCCGCCAGTCTCGTTTGGGCGATTACTTCCTCAGATGGATCAACGCTTTTTTCAAGTAATGATTTTTGATTATGCCAATTCCATTTCAATTGTTCAAGCTCTTCGATTAATGAATCATTGAATTCATTCCGAAGTTTCTTTTTTTTACGAAAGAACAAGTGAAGTCCTCCCAGCTATCTTATATTTCTCTTCTTCCTTCTATTGCTTTTGATAGCGTCACTTCATCCGCATACTCCAAATCTCCGCCAACAGGAAGTCCGTGGGCAATTCGGGTCACTTTGATGCCTGATGGTCTAAGCAACCGGGAAATATACATGGCTGTCGCTTCACCTTCAATGTTAGGATTAGTGGCCAAAATTACCTCCAGCACTGTTTCATCTTGCAGGCGCTTTAATAAATCAGGAATATTTATATCTTCCGGACCGATTCCGTCCATCGGGGAAATACTGCCATGCAGTACATGGTATAAACCATTGAACTCTCTCATCTTTTCCATAGCTATAACATCTTTCGGGTCCTGAACCACACAGATCAAACTTCTGTCCCTCTTTTGATCTTCGCAAATATAGCAGGGATCTTGATCTGTAATATGACCACAGACTGAGC
Source organism: Peribacillus sp. P4_D6 (assembly GCF_056401795.1). Lineage (NCBI taxonomy): Bacteria > Bacillati > Bacillota > Bacilli > Caryophanales > Bacillaceae > Peribacillus > Peribacillus sp. P4_D6. The sequence goes on along the minus strand of NZ_JBFUIQ010000108.1, from coordinate 11,862 downwards.
AATACATAAGATTCCGCTTAGCATTAACAAGTGCTTTTGCAAAATCCAAAACAGTATCTTCCTTCATGCTTAATACATGAAAGGCTAATCGAGCAGCCGTTTTAGGACCAATCCCCGGCAATTTCATAAAACTGTCAATGAGCTTGGAAATTGGTTCTGGATAATGCATCGAATTCCTCCTAAAAATTTCAAAAGAAACCCCCTGAAAGGAAGTTTCTTTTGAACTTGCTTAAAACATACCCGGAAGGTTCATTCCCTTAGTGAATTGTCCCATCGTTTGGTTTGTCATTTCTTCCGCCTTTTTCAAAGCATCGTTAGTGGCAGCCAACACTAAATCCTGAAGCATATCGATATCATCCGGATCGACAACTTCCGGTTTGATGACTACATCGACTATTTCTTTATGTCCAGTCACGATGACCGTTACCATTCCGCCGCCGGCAGTTCCTTCAACCCTTTTTTCACCTAATTCTTCTTGTGCCTCTGCCATCTTCTTTTGCATCTTTTGCATTTGTTTCATCATGTTCTGCATATTACCGCCGCGCATACCCATTTTCCTTACCTCCAATTATTCTTTAATTTCAAGTAAATCATCGCCGACTAATTTTCTAGCCTCTGCTATAAAGGGGTCTTCTTCTTTTGATTCCGTTTCTTCTGGACCGTCGAACTGCTGTGTTGAGATGAAGTCCTCCCGCAACCTTTGCCACTGGCTTTCCGGAACTCCAGCTATCTCCATTCGGTGTCCGGTCAATTGCTGCATGATCGAGGCTATCACTTCCACGAAACGGTTATTTTCCATTGCCATTTGACAATGAATATCATATTTGAATTTTACCACAAAAGCTTCAGTTGACGCAGCAACAGGTTCTGCCTCCGTTAATAAAGCTGCCAATGACTTTTGGTTTTGCAGACCTAACTGTTCAAGCACTTCCCCCCACTTACTTTTCACAGCATTAAGACCTGGCTTTGTAGCTTGTTTCAAAACTTGATTGATCTTTCCGGCAGGTGCTTTATATGACTTTTTAACGGCCCTTTGCGCCTTAGCCTGCTCTGCAGGTTTTTCTGCCATGGCTGCCGGAATGCCGTTTTTCTGCATTTCGAGTAATTTCTTCTCTAAATCTTCTATTTTCTGCTGCAGCTGTTGAAGCTGCCCGTTATCAATTTGATATGGCCTTTGCTCATTACATAACTTGACAAGTGCCACCTCAAGGAAAATCCTTGGATGATTTGTCCATTTCATATCCTGCTGTGTTTGATTGAAGCTTTCAATTATGGAGTAAATCGATTCAGAAGAAATTACTTCTGCCAATTCCTTGAATTGGGGATCTATCAAAACACGCTCGAAGGATTCTGCCAGTGCCGGTGCCGTTTGAAACAAAAGCATGTCACGGAAGTAATAAATCATGTCTTCTATGAACCTAGCCGGGTCTTTTCCCATGGCCAGCAATTCTTCAAGGACTTCAAGTGCCACCGCTACTTCTTTATCATATATAGCTTTTGCCAGCCGGCTTAAAAACGCTTGCGAAACAGATCCGGTTACAGTCAATGCATCTTCCACTGAAACCGTCTCCGAACTGAAGGATATCGCTTGATCAAGAAGGCTTAGTGCATCCCGCATCCCGCCTTCGGCTGCCCTCGCAATGATATGCAGGGCTTGTTCATCACAAGAAACACCTGTTTCTGCAATGATTTGTGACATCCGGCCAACTATATCTTGAGGCTGGATCCGTTTAAAATCAAACCTTTGGCAACGGGAAATGATCGTTAGTGGAATCTTATGAGGCTCAGTCGTCGCCAATATGAAAATCACGTGCTTCGGAGGTTCTTCCAATGTCTTTAAAAGCGCATTGAACGCCCCTTGTGAAAGCATATGTACCTCATCAATGATATAAACTTTATATGTAACCGCGTTAGGTGCATATTTGACCTTATCACGAATGTCACGGATTTCCTCGACACCATTATTGGATGCTGCATCAATTTCTATAACATCTGATATGGAGCCATCGGTGATTCCGCGGCAGGTAGCACATTCGTTACAGGGCTCACTTGTCGGTGCATGCTCACAATTCACTGCTTTTGCTAGAATTTTGGCAGCACTTGTTTTCCCTGTTCCACGTGGACCGGAAAATAAATAGGCATGTGAAACCTTTTGCCCGACCAAAGCATTCTGCAACGTTTTCGTCACATGTTCCTGTCCGACTACATCAATGAATTGTTGCGGCCGCCATACCCGGTATAATGCTTGATACCCCACGGAAATCCCTCCTTCTTTTCTCCATCTTGTTTATTATACATTACTGATTTCCTTAATATCAAAGTCTAAAATGAAATTTCATCATTGCCTCATTTTTTTTCAAAAATACCAAGTACTTTACCTTCTTGGCATAAAAAAAAACCCACCCGATACGAATGAGTTTTTTGTTTATGTAAAATAACTGCCGTGCACCTTCTGTCGATTAGCAACCATAAGCGTTACTTAAGCAGTTAGCTCGGCCCAGGCAACCCTGCGGCACATGAGAACTTCCACTTAATGCTGCTTCCTTCCGGACCTGACATGGTTCATGGAGTCCCATTGCGCAGGACCCGGGCGTCAACACCACTTACTTAAGGCAGGCCCTACAGAATGCTAACCTCGAGAAGGGATTCAACCTCGCTAGAGCGGATTGCGAGTACAGGGCACCGCTACCTCCCCGTCTAGCACGGCAAAAGTAATACCAATTTCACAGCGTCATTACGACGCATAATTCATTATACTAAGGTAACAAAAAAAACGCAAGTGTTGTTCTTGGACAGTTCAATTCCAAATTTATCAAATGAAGCAAAGATTCATCTTCAACATTCGTTTTTCACTTATTTATTTTCCTCGGCAATTTTGAGTGCCTGCTCTCTTTTCAACGTTTTCTTTCTATCCCTTAGCTCTTTAAAAAAAGAAGTCAAAATCCAGCCGCACTCTTCCCCCAATACACCGCTGGTTACATCACATTGATGGTTAAAGCGTTCATCTCGAAGTAAATCCATGAATGTGCCTGCACAGCCAGCCTTTGGATCATGCGCTCCGAAAACAACCCTTTTCACCCTTGATTGCAAGATGGCACCGGCACACATCGGGCAAGGTTCCAGCGTTACATATAATGTCGCATCTTCAAGACGCCAACTGCCAGTAGCACGGCAAGCCTCATTGATTGCAAGGAGCTCCGCGTGTGCCGTCGCATTCTGTTCCGTTTCCCTCAGGTTATGCCCCGTCGAAATAACTTGATCATCAATTACGATTAAAGCGCCAATCGGCACTTCATTCAATTGCCGCGCCTTTTTTGCTTCCTCTAAGGCTAAATTCATGTAATGAACATCATCCTTCAAAAAAAAACCCCCTCATATTAAATAGGAGTAAACAGACAAATATAAGACAAAATAAAGGTCATACTACTTGTGAATAGTAACGCATTCAACATATGTGCTGCAAGTAAATTCTCACAATACAGGAGGATATACCATGAATCGACCTGAATCGCCTTCCTTTGCATTGCTTATCATTGATATGATCAATGACTTTGACTTCAAATACGGGAATATGCTCCTTGCACATACGAAACTTATCGTCGATCCGATCTTGAAATTAAAGAAGCAAATGAAAGAAAAAGGTTTTCCAATCGTTTATATCAATGATCATTATGATTTATGGCAGGCTGACTTCGATAAAATCATTGATAAATGTAAAAATGAAGGTAATGCCTCATTAATCGAAAGAATAAAACCTCAACAGGACGAATTTTTTCTCATCAAGCCGAAGCATTCTGCATTTTATGGGACGGCACTCAATACACTGCTTAAACGATTAAACGTGGATACCCTGATCATTACTGGCATAGCTGGCAACATCTGCGTGCTATTCACGGCCAATGATGCCTATATGCGGGAATATAAATTATGGATTCCGAAGGATTGCATTGCTTCTGCATCAAAGGAAGATAATCATTACGCATTAAAAATGATGAACCATGTTCTCAAGGCATCCATAAAACAAGGTGAAGACATGTAAGCATTCAACAAGGCATTAATCTATATACCTCCCCAATTAACACTCTTTCAGTCTCTTTCTTTATCAACCTGACAAAAATGTCACTAAAGTCCCAAGTCTGTGATACAATATCTCTTGGCGAAAATCCTATGACCGGGAATTTTAGCTTGATACCTCATGAAGGAGGACAGATTGGATGAAATCCACCCCATTTATCACTGTCGAAGGTCCAATCGGCGTGGGAAAAACATCACTCGCAAAAGTTATCGCAGATCATTTTCAAATTTCATTATTAAGGGAAATTGTCGATGAAAATCCATTTCTCGGGAAATTCTATAAAGATATTGATGAGTGGAGCTTTCAAACAGAAATGTTTTTTCTGTGTAACCGTTATAAACAATTGGAAGATATCGAAAAAAAGTATCTTACTAATGACCAAGCCGTAGTGGCTGATTATCATATATTCAAGAACTTGATATTTGCTGAAAGAACGTTAAAGAACGAACAATACAATAAATACCTTGAGATATTCAATATTTTAACACGGGATATGCCTGAACCTAATATGGTGATTTATTTAAACGCAAGCCTTGATACTCTTCTCTCCCGAATCGGTAAAAGAGGTCGTGAAATCGAAGAAAATATATCCTCCATTTATTTAGAGCAGTTATCCGCGGATTATCGAACATTCATGGAAACATTCGAGAAACAGCACCCTGACATCCCTGTTCTTACATTCAACGGAGATGAGCTGGATTTTGTCGGGAACAAGGATGATTTGAAAACGATAATCAGCCAAATAGAGAATGCCCTGCACAAAGGAGTAAAGTCAAATGAACTTACGAAAGAAATATAATATTCCAAACAACGCCGTCATTACGATAGCAGGGACGGTTGGCGTAGGAAAATCGACCATGACCAATGCGTTAGCCGATGCCCTTCAATTCAGGACATCATTTGAGAAGGTTGATACGAACCCCTACCTGGATAAGTTTTACGATGATTTTAATCGTTGGAGTTTCCACCTGCAAATCTATTTCCTCGCTGAACGTTTTAAAGAGCAAAAAAAAATCTTCGAATATGGCGGCGGTTTTATCCAAGACCGTTCCATTTATGAAGACACCGGGATATTTGCAAAAATGCATTATGAAAAAGGCACGATGAATGACGTGGACTACGAAACGTATACAAGCCTTTTCAATGCCATGGTAATGACGCCATACTTCCCGCACCCTGATTTACTTATCTATCTCGAAGGTTCGCTCGACGATATCCTCAACCGGATCCAGGAGCGCGGCCGTCCAATGGAACAGCATACCCCAATTGAATATTGGCAGGAAATGCACGGCCGTTACGAAGAATGGATCGATCAATTCAACGCCTGCCCTGTCCTTCGATTAAATATAAACGAATATGATCTTATGCAGGATGAAGCAAGTATCGAACCTCTTATAAAACGGATTGCCGAATATATGGAGCAAACCAAGTTGTTGCGAAATGTGTAAAACAGAAAAACCACCGGTTATCCGGTGGTTTTTTAATATATTAGAAAACAAAAATTCCGTTACATAACTGTAACGGAATTCATCGATATCCAATTTATGCGCTGTGGTTATTAATAAGTTATGGAGGAGGTAGAGGGATTCGAACCCCCGCGGGATTTGACTCCCCTGTCGGTTTTCAAGACCGATCCCTTCAGCCGGACTTGGGTATACCTCCGTATCAACATTTATTATATTACATGGAATCAAAATCAAAGTCAAGCCCTCTATAAAGTTTTTTTAAAATAATTTTCAAACTTTGATAAAAAGGGGAATCAGCCTCTTTAACCAGAAGCTGATTCCCTTTGACTTACGGTTTAATGACTTCCGCACCGCGCATATATGGACGTAATACTTCAGGAATGATAACACTGCCATCTTCCTGCTGGTAATTCTCCAAAAGGGCAGCGACTGTACGGCCGATTGCCAAACCTGATCCATTTAGGGTATGGACGTGTTCCGGTTTGCCTTTTGCATCACGTCTGAAGCGAATATTGGCCCGTCTAGCCTGGAATGCTTCAAAGTTACTGCAAGAAGAAATTTCGCGGTACGTTCCATAGCTCGGGATCCAAACCTCGATATCATACTTTTTAGCAGCTGTGAAACCAAGATCTCCTGTACACATGCTTAGCACTCGGTATGGAAGACCCAGCAATTGGAGGACCTTTTCGGCATGACCTGTGAGATTTTCCAACTCTGCATAGGAATCTTCCGGCTTCACGAACTTCACTAGTTCAACTTTATTGAACTGGTGCTGACGAATTAGCCCTCGCGTATCACGACCCGCAGATCCTGCCTCTGAACGGAATGAAGCACTGTATGCCGCATAGCTAATCGGCAGATCGTCCGTGCTCATGATTTCATCACGATGGAAATTTGTCACCGGCACTTCAGCTGTAGGAATCAAGAAGTAATCATCACTTTCAATACGGAAAGCATCCTCTTCGAATTTTGGCAATTGACCTGTCCCGGTCATGCTTGCACGGTTCACCATATATGGTGGCAGCAYTTCTTCATATCCGTGTTCCTCAACATGAAGGTCTAACATAAAGCTAATTAGTGCACGCTCTAATCGAGCACCAAGACCCCGATAAAATACAAATCGGCTTCCGGTCACTTTTGCTGCCCGTTCAAAATCCAGGATGCCTAGATCTCCAGCTACATCCCAGTGTGGTTTCGGTTCAAACTTGAATTCAGGTAGCTCCCCCCATTTACGGATTTCGACATTATCGTCTTCCGTCTCACCAACAGGCACGCTTTCATGAGGTATATTAGGAATGGAAAGAAGTAATGTTTCTAATTGTGCTTCCACTTCACGAAGCTCATCATCGAAACCTTTTATACGGTCACCGACTTCACGCATTTCCGCAATCAACTGATCTGCATCTTTTTTCTCCCGTTTCAATATGGCCACTTGCTGTGAAACTTCATTTCTTTGGCTTTTCAACTTTTCCGTTTCAGCAATCAAGGTCCGGCGCTTTACATCCAGTTCCTCGAATTTGCCTAAATCAGTTAAATCTTCACCTCTGAATTGCAATACACGCTTCACTTCTTCAAAATTATTTCTTACATATTTCAAATCCAACATTTCAGTTCCTCCTTAATGTTTTTGATGATTTATCAAAGAACGCAAAAAACTCCCGTCCCCTGAAGAAGGGACGAGAGTTAACCCGCGTTGCCACCCTAGTTGAAGGCCTATGAAAAACGCCTACCACTTATCACGATAACGGCTTTTAACCGAAAGTATTTACTGGCCCAAAAGGCTTTCCATACTCTGCTCCAGGAGGGATTCACAAAACTCTCACACCGATTTCCACCAGCCATCGGCTCTCTGTAGTAAGAAATACTTGTTACTATTTCCTGTCATTGCTTTCTTATATAATCAAATTGTTTTCCATAATGTACTATAATTTTATACATTACGCAACCGTTTTATACAGTAAACTTAAAACCAGCCTTTAACAGTGGAAGCCACACTGCTCCAAACGTCTCCAAAGAATCCGCCGACCGCCCGCATTGATAATACGAACCAGTTTGCCTTTTCAACGGATTCGGCAGCTACGACGTTAACCTTAACTGGATCGCCGTTGATGTACCCGTAATCTTCTCCTTTTTTAGGAGTGACTGTGATGTAGCCTAGCTTTTCACCTTTTTTGATTGGTGCAGTCAGCTTACCATCATCATTCAATTTGTTTTTATCGATCACTAAGTCTGTTTTATAGTTGTCTTTCCCACCATTTTCAACAAGTAGCTCGATTGCTTTTTCAGATTGAATCTTAACGTCTTTTTCCTTGCCTTTCACTACTGAAAGTGTTTCTTTCCCTTTCACCTGGTAGTTGGCTGGAAGGACTTTTTCCTTTTTAAATGTTGCATAAGCATAATTCATAAGCTTAGTGCTATCTGCAAAACGTTCGTTTTTATTAGTGGACTTCATGACCACCGTGATATAGCGCTGACCATCCCGGATAACCGTCCCTGTATGGCCATAACCGGCAAAGTCGGTAGATCCCGTCTTTAGTCCGTCTACGCCTTTATATTCAAAAATCAGGCCAGGCAGCATCCAGTTGAAGTTCGGATATTCTTTTCCATCACGGAACTTCAATTTAGGAATGCTGGCGATTTTTAAAACTTCCGGATAATCATTTATTAAACGATAAGCAAGAAGTGCAGTATCTTTTGCTGTCATGATATTTTCATCATCTTCATCACCTGAAGGATATTGCCCTAATAAATCGGAGTTATTCAACCCGCTGGCGTTAACGAATTTATGATGTTTCAAGCCTAATTCCTTTGCTTTTTCGTTCATTAACTTAACGAAGCTCTTTTCACTTCCGGAAACTAGCTGTGCTAAAGCTACTGTTGCCGCATTTCCTGAATAGACGGCCATAGCTTGATATAGTTCCTTAACTGTATAATCTTCACCTTCCGTTAACCCAACATTCGACAAATTGGGTGCTTTTGAAAGGTCATGTACATATTTATTTATTTTTACTTTTTGATCCCAACTGATTTTCCCATTTTCAATTGACTCCATTATGATGTACTCGGTCATCATTTTAGACATGGATGCAATCCCTAATACTTTATCGGCATTTTTTTCATACACGATTTGTCCCGTTTCACCATCGATTATGATGGCTGCCTCTGCTTTTAAACCTAAATTATCAGATTCAGCAACAGCTTCCCCCGGTTGATAGGCAAATTGCGACATAACAAGAACAAAAACAAAAGTGAAAATGAGGGTTATCTTGCTGATTTTTTTCAATTTCCAATACCTCCAACTTTTAAGCTAATCTCTATAACAAAGAAGAAACTTTATGTAAATCCCTTGACACCTTGTCTAGTTTATCACAGAAAAAATAAAAAAAATAGACAGAGTAATCGCAGACTCTGTCTATTTTAACAATAAATTTTAATGACGATTATATGTTAAATTCATTACATTGAGTAGTTCGGTGCTTCTTTAGTGATTTGGACATCATGAGGATGGCTCTCCCTTAATCCGGCACCGGTCATTTTGACAAATTGAGAGTTTTCTCTCAACTCTTCCAATGTGGCTGTACCGCAATATCCCATACCTGAACGAATGCCGCCAATCAGTTGGAAAATGGTATCTGATAGAGGTCCTTTGTATGGAAGGCGCCCTTCGATGCCTTCCGGAACGAATTTCTTGTTATCTTCCTGGAAGTAACGATCTTTAGATCCTTTTTCCATTGCAGCAACAGATCCCATACCCCGATACACTTTAAAACGGCGACCTTGGAAAATTTCCGTTTCGCCAGGGCTTTCAGTTACACCTGCAAGCATACTGCCAAGCATTACTGCATGTCCGCCTGCAGCCAAGGCTTTAACGATATCTCCTGAATATTTAATTCCGCCATCAGCGATAATCGTTTTACCATGCTTTCTTGCTTCTGTTGCACAATCGAAGACTGCCGTGATTTGTGGAACACCTACACCGGCTACAACCCTTGTCGTACAGATTGACCCTGGTCCGATTCCCACTTTCACTACATCGGCTCCCGCTTCAATCAATGCTTTCGTCCCTTCAGCTGTTGCCACATTACCGGCAATGATCGTCAATTCAGGATAAGTCGCGCGGATTTCCTTCACCATTTCAAGGACGCCTTCTGAATGACCGTGAGCAGTATCAAGTACAATTGCATCGACATGGGACTTAACAAGCATTTCAACACGCTTCATTGTATCCTTAGTGACTCCGACTGCAGCACCTGCAAGCAATCTCCCTTGCTTATCTTTCGCCGAATTCGGGAACTCAATGACTTTCTCGATATCCTTGATCGTAATAAGTCCTTTAAGAACTCCATTATCGTCTACAAGAGGAAGCTTTTCGATTTTATACTTTTGAAGAATCTTCTCTGCTTGTTCCAAGTTAGTTCCTACTGGTGCTGTGACGAGATTCTCAACAGTCATGACACTGGAAATCTTCAAGGAAAAATCGGAAATAAATCGCAAATCACGGTTTGTAATGATACCCACAAGTTTTTGATCCTCAATATTGTTGACTACAGGAACACCCGAAATGCGATATTTACCCATTAAATGCTCTGCATCGAATACCTGGTGATCTGGCGTCAAGAAAAATGGATCGGTAATTACACCGCTTTCTGAACGTTTTACTTTATCCACCAGTTCAGCTTGTGCTTCAATGGACATATTTTTATGAATGATACCCAATCCGCCTTGACGAGCCATGGCAATCGCCATCTCTGCTTCCGTCACGGTATCCATTCCTGCACTGATGATAGGAAGGTTGAGCTTTAAGTTTTCAGCTAAGTTGACTTGAAGGTTGACATCTTTCGGCAAAACCTCTGATTTCGCTGGAATTAATAGGACATCATCAAAGGTTAAACCTTCTTTTGCAAATTTATTTTCCCACATTATTTTCCCCTCCTGCTTAAAAATATTATTTGTAGGTTATCAATAGGACATACTACTGTCAAGAAGAGAAAAAAATGTTTGATTATTCTATTAATTCGGAGGACAGCTGCAATGCCTGAAAACAATGATAATTTCGATAAATATACACCTTTTTTTTCCGCATCTTCCTCTCAACTTTTTTTACAAAAATGTTACACACAAGAAAAAATAGCAGAAGCGGAAATCAAAAGTTATGATAATTGTTATCCATTTATTTACCATCTTGAACATGCTAAAACTTATTATAATCAGGCAGCCATTGCACCGCTATCCATTCAGCCAATCCTTACATTTTATGGATTTGCCCAATTATTAAAGGCTTGTCTGCTCACGATTGATCCTAACTATCCGGAATCAACTTCGATGCTTGCCCATGGGGTAACTACGAGGAAAAAGAAAAAGCAACAATATGAATTTCTGAAGGATGAAGTAAAAACGCAAAAAAATGGACTTTTCACCTGCATCGCCGAGAAATTATTTCATATCAAGCATCTGGAAGGTGAAAAGTTTTCCATGGGTACACTTATGAAAGAAATCCCGGATATGCAAAACTTTACATGGTCCATTTCCAAGAAAAATTTCGTCGCCCTGCTACCCTCTCCCAATGGTTTTCAATTGCCTTCAACCATATTGGATAGCTATCAAATGTCCAGCAGTCGATTGGAGGAATTTTTGAAAGCTAAAACGAATCAAATTTACAGTATTTCGGAAGCTCCCGGAACACTGCATTTAAAAACAGAGGGAGTTCCCATTCATAATGCCACATCTCCAATACGGTATAATTTGGAAGAAGGTCAATTCATGCTATCTCTGAATAAAGATTCGTCCGCTTTTTCATTACCTGAACTTTTGATTCATTATTTGATTTCTTATAACCTTAGCATAATAGCTCGTTATGAAACAGAATGGTGGGCAGAGCTGATGAAAACCATGCCTAATGACGATTACCCTTGCATTGTGCAATTCCTTAAAATAAGCCAAGCTAAGGTGCCATTTTTAATATTTGAATGGATTAAGTCGGAAAGGTTCCACATCTGATCCTTCCAACACCCTATTGGTGAAATGATCTGACCTGAAACGACAAAAAGAGACCAGCCGGATGGCTGATCTTTTTAAATGGCTTGGCGGCGTCCTACTCTCACAGGGGGAAACCCCCAACTACCATCGGCGCTGAAGAGCTTAACTGCCGTGTTCGGAATGGGAACGGGTGTGACCTCTTCGCTATCGCCACCAAACATAAAAGGAACGTTGTTCCTTCAAAACTAGATAATAAGAAGGTATTTCATTTTTTAAAAAGCGTTGGTTAAGTCCTCGATCTATTAGTATCAGTCAGCTCCACATGTCACCATGCTTCCACCTCTG